>DASWUW010001065.1:0-1964 GCA_036406335.1 Trebonia sp. | reverse complement strand
GGAGCTTCCGCCGCCGGCCGCGGCGGCGGGTCAGGCCGGCAGCCGCAGCAGCACGCGCCACCGGCCCTCGGCCGGCCCCGCGGTCAGCGTGCCGCCCGCCAGTGCCGCCCGTTCCCGCAGGCCGGTGAGCCCGTAGCCGGCGCCCGCGTGCGCCAGCAGGCCCGCCGCGCCCGGCGCCACGAGCGGGTTGTCCACCTGCAGGGTCATATCACCGGGGGTGTAGCTCACGGTGAGACTGGCCGGCCGGCCCGGTGCGTGCCTGCGGGCGTTGGTCAGCGCCTCCTGGGCGGTGCGGAACGCGGTAAGCGCGGCGTCGGGGCCGAGCGGGCGCGGCGTTCCGGTCACCGTGAACCCGACCGCCGCGTCACCGTCGGCGCCGTGCTCGTCGGCCAGCGCCTGGAGGCGGCTGACGAGCTGCCCGGGTGCCCGGCCCGCCGCGTACCCCGGGTCCGTGCCGCCGTCGTCGTCGCGCAGGGCGAGGACCGCACGGCGGGTTTCCGTCATGCCCTCCCTGCTCAGCGCGCCGGCCCGCTCGACGCACTCGATGGCCTTGGCGACCTCGGGACCTTTGTCCGGCAGCATCTCGAGCAGGCCTCCGGCGGCCTGCAGGTTCACCGACACGGCGGCGAGGGAGTGGGCGAGGACGTCGTGGATCTCGCGGGCGATCCGGGCTCGCTCGGCCAGCGCCGCCGCCTGCGTCTCCGCCGCGAGCGCCCGGCGGGCCTGTTCCAGCGCCTCCTCGGCCTCGACGGCCCGCAGCACGTAGGCGCGCCGGGTGAGCCCGAACGCCCACAATCCGATCAGCCCCGCCGTCCAGCCGACGAGCGCGGTGGCGGTCGCGCCCCCCGCGATCCCGGCGACCAGGAACGCCGCGACGGTTTCCGCCGTGATCGCGAACGACACTTCGGCGGACAGCCGCGCGCCTGCCGATACGGCTACCACGGCGCCGACCGCGACCGCCGTGCTGGCGGAGGACAACCCGGCGAGCGCACCGCCGGCCGCGCCCAGGACGGCGAGCGAGACGAGCCACAGGCGCGGCCGGCCGCGCGCAAGCTGCCACGTGACCCAGGACACGGTGCAGACGGCGAGGGCCACGGCGGTCGCGAGGCCCGTGCCGCGCTGGCCGAAGTGCGGCGTGAACAGCGGGACGGTGGCGACCACCATGACCAGGACGACGGCCCGGACGATGCTCGTCACCGGCGAGACGTCGGCCTGGCTGATCACCGGGCCGTCCCTGAGCTCGGCCAGCAGCCCGGCCGGCTGGACGGCGGACGCACGCCCGGCCGTCCCGTTGCCGGCGGCCGCGGGGCCGGGCGGAAACAGGCGCCGCGTCAAGTTGGCGATGACCAC
This sequence comes from Trebonia sp., assembly GCA_036406335.1. Taxonomy (GTDB): domain Bacteria; phylum Actinomycetota; class Actinomycetes; order Streptosporangiales; family Streptosporangiaceae; genus Trebonia. Next base: position 614 of record DASWUW010001065.1, on the reverse strand, counting down.
GTCTCCTAACGTATCCGCGGGCCCGCCGCCGCACGCGTACCCGCCGGGTGGAGACCGGGTGGAGAAATGCGCGTCCACCCCCATCTGCACCCGGGCCGCCGGAGGCCAGGCCCCGCTTCCACCCCGGATCGACCCGCGGGCCGGCGCGCCGCCGGAGGCCGCTGCCTAGCGTGGTCGGTGTAAGGAAATACCGCCTCTAAGAGCAGGAGAAATCCCGTGAGCGCCAGCGTGCTGATCCCCACCCTCGCCATCCTGGCCGTCGTGCTTTTGTCGGACTACGGTCTGCGCAAGGTCACCACCCACCGGCTGGTCCGCCCGTTTGTCACCGCCGCCCTTATCGTTCCGTTCTTCTTCAAGGGCGTGGCGACCTCGGGCAACGGCCTGCTCATGGAGGTCGCGGGCACGGCCGCCGGGCTGGCGCTGGGTGTGCTGGCCGCCTCCCTGATGCGGGTCTTCGCCGACCGCGTCACCGGTCGTCCGATGACCCGGGCCGGCCTGCCCTACGCCCTGTTCTGGATCGTCGTGGTGGCCGCGCGGCTGTACTTCGCCTGGGGTTCCGACCACGTCTTCGGCCCGCAGCTCGGCAGCTGGATGTACACCAGCCACATCACCGT
>DASWUW010001064.1:0-4731 GCA_036406335.1 Trebonia sp. | reverse complement strand
CCGGTCACCTCCGCGCTGGCCAACCTGCAGGGGCAATTCGTCTCCAACCAGAACCTCATCGCCGCGGCGGCGGTGATGGCGGCTGTCCCGACGCTGGTCGTGTACCTCCTGCTGCAAAAGCAGTTCATCGCCGGGCTCACCCTGGGCGCGACGAAGGGCTAGGCCGGTTAGTGCGGTGCGCAGTATCGAAGATGTAAGATAGAGTCACCAGTAGAACGGATAACAACATTTCCTCACGCCCAGATACGGGATACTCTGCTGAATGCGTCAATACGGCGGCTAATTCAGCGCATAATCTGCAGTAGCTCAGAGCAAGATCTGTGATGACTGAAGACAGTGATTGTAAAACTATGGTAAACGTTGACGAAATCTATTGAGGTGATGCCGGGCATGCTTCCAGCGCAGCGGCAGGACCTGGTCCTGGCGGAGATCGAGAGGTCCGGGGGCGCCCGCATCGTCCAGCTGGCGGAGCTACTCGGAGTGTCGGACATGACGGTGCGCCGCGACATCGACGTGCTGGCGGCTCGAGGCCTGGTGAAAAAGGTGTACGGCGGCGCCACGGTCCGCCCGCAGAGCACGAGCGACGAGCCCGGATTCGAGGCCAAGTCGTCGCGTGAGCAGGCGGCGAAGGAACTGATCGCCGCAGCGGCTGCGGCCCTGGTGCGACCCAAGGCAACCATTGCGGTCAGCGCGGGCACAACGACCTACGCTGCCGCCGCCCACCTGGCGCGCATTCCTCAGCTCACGGTGGTGACCAACTCGGTCAGGGTGGCCGACTACCTCTACCGCAACAGCGACTCTTCCCAGACGGTCTTGCTCACCGGCGGGCTGCGGACACCGTCTGACGCCCTCGTCGGGCCCATTGCCGTGCAGACCGTCAGCGACCTGCACGTTGACTTCCTTCTCATGGGCGTACACGGGATGGACCCGGTGTCCGGCTTTACCACCCCCAACCTCATGGAGGCCGAGATGAACCGGGCCATGGTAGCCTCGGCCGGGCGTCTGGTCGTGCTGGCCGACCACACCAAATGGGGTGTCATCGGGCTGTCGGCATTCGCGAGCCTGGCTGACGCCAGCATCCTGGTGAGCGACTCGGGCCTGACCCCGGAAGCGTGCGAGGCGATCGAGGGAACCGTGGGCGAGCTCATCATCGCCGACCGGCAAGATTCCGGCAGCGCGGATGCCGCGGCACTGTGAGCCAGCTAGCTTCCGTACTGAAGACCCCGGCGCGGCTGGCTGACGGCCGTGAGCTTACCTACTTCGGCCCCGTCGCCGACCTCCCCGACCCGTGTGCGGATACCCGCGTTCTGCAGCCGGCCAGCGTATCGTCCCAGGCGCGCTACGACCCTTTGCTGGACGAGTGGGTGCTGGTAACCGGGCACCGGATGGGCAGAACGCACCTGCCTCCCAATACTGAATGCCCGCTCTGCCCGTCCAGGCCGGGCCGGCCTACGGAGATCCCGGCGAGCTGGTACGAGGTGGCGGTCTTCCAGAACCGTTTTCCTGCCCTGACCCAGGAAACCGGGCCCGGGCTAGAGGACGATTTCGGACTGCTCCGCCGTGCACCTGGCAACGGACGCTGCGAGGTGGTGGTCTTCAGTCCTGATCACGACACGTCGTTCGCGGACCTGAGCCTGGCTCAGGCAGGCACGGTCATGGCTGCCTGGACTGACCGCACCGCTGAGCTTTCCCGCCTGCCCGGTGTCGAGCAGGTGTACTGCTTCGAGAACCGCGGGCCCGAGATAGGGGTCACGCTCTCGCACCCGCACGGCCAGATCTACGCGTACCCGTTCGTTACCCCGCGAACGTCACGGGTGCTGGGTGCTGTCCGGGCTTACCGCGACCAGACCGGCGGGGACCTCGTGGACGACGTGATCACCGCGGAACGCGCCGACGGATCCCGGATCGTCGTGGCGGGCAGGCACTGGACCGCCTTTGTCCCGTTCGCGGCGCGCTGGCCGTACGAGGTCCACTTCTATCCCGCGAGCCGGGTACCGGACCTCACCGGCCTGACCGGCCCGGAGCGAGACGAATTCTGTGAGATCTACCTGGACATCCTCCGCCGCTTGGACCGGCTGTTCGGCGCTCCCGCGCCGTACATAGCCGCCTGGCACCAGGCTCCGGTACGGGAAGGCCACCTGGAGCTGGCACTGCACCTGGAGCTGTTCACCACCAGGCGCGCGCCGGGAAAGCTGAAGTACCTGGCCGGCACGGAATCAGGCATGGGCGCCTTCACCAACGACATCGTGCCGGAGCTTGCGGCGTCGCGGCTCCGGGAACTCGCGTAGGACCAGGTCAACGCCAACTTAAACAGCCCGGCCGGGAACCAGCCCGGTTCCTGACCCTGCACGCTAAGCGGGATAATGGACTATGCAAACGATTGCTCTCGAGGAGCATTTCTGGACCGCCGAACTCGCGGCTCCGCCGGGAACCGGCCCCCTCGCCCGGCCCGACGGGGCCCGCCTCGACCAGCAGCTGCGCGACCTCGGCGCGGACCGGATCGCCGGGATGGACGCGGCCGGGATCGATGTGCAGGTCCTGTCGCACGCGCAGCCGGCCGCGCAGGGTCTCGCCCCCGACCAGGGCAGCCTGGCGGCCCGCGAGGCCAACGACGCCCTCGCCGCGGCGATCGCCCGCCACCCGGACCGCCTCGCGGGCTTCGCCACGCTGCCGACCAGCGATCCAGCGAAGGCGGCGGCGGAGCTCGAGCGCGCCGCCAAGAGCCTCGGCCTCGTCGGCGGCATGGTGCACAGCACGCTCGGCACCAACGGCGCGTTCCTCGACGACGAGCGATTCGAGCCTCTCCTGGCGGCTTTCGAGAACCTGGACGTGCCGCTCTACCTGCATCCGGCGGCTGCTCCCGCGGACGTTGCCGCGGTCCTGTTCGGCGGGCTCAAGCCCGCCGTGGCGGCCCGCCTCGCCACCAACGCGTGGGGCTGGCACGCCGAGGCCGGGCTGCACGCGCTGCGCCTCGTGGCGGGCGGTGCCTTCGAGCGCCATCCCGGGCTCAAGCTGATCATCGGGCACTGCGGCGAAATGCTGCCGTTCATGCTCGCCCGCATCGACGAGATGCTGCCGCCGGAGGTAACCGGCCTGCCGCACCCGCCCAGCACGTACGTCCAGCGGAACGTATGGGTGACTACGAGCGGCATGTTCTCCCTGCCGCCCGTCCTGTGCAGCATCGCGGTGCTGGGCGCCGACCGCGTCCTGTTCAGCGTCGACTACCCGTTCGCACCGAACCTGGCGGGCCGGCGCTTCCTCGACTCCCTCCCGCTCAGCTCCGCCGACCAGGCGAAGGTGGCCGGCCGGAACGCGGCCGCCCTGCTGGGTCTTGCCTGAGCGGCTCCGCCGTTAACGGCGTACGCTGCAATCGTTCGCAGTTGCTGAGTCGAGGATCGTCGGCACGGAGGGCATGAGCATGACGGAAGGCGGCGTAGCCGTGGCTACGGATGAGATACCGGCGTCGGGCCGGCCGTGGGCGGCCTTTATCGGCGGCTCCTGGGCCGGCCCGTCCGGAACCGGGGACGTGTTCGTCGTCGACGAGCCCGCCACCGGGGCACCGCTCGCCACCGTGGCCGCCTCGGACGCGGCGACCACGGCCGCGGCGGTGGCGGACTCCCGGCGCGCGTACGAGCAGGAGTGGCGGCGGACCACGCCCCGGGAACGGTCGGCGTACCTGCGGGCGGTGGCGGCGCTGATCCGCGACCATGCGGGGGAGCTGGCCGACCTCGAGGCGCGTGAGGTGGGCAAGCCGCGGCGAGACGCGCTGCGGTTCGACGTCTCCTACTGCTCGGCGGCGTTCGATTACTACGCCGGCCTGGCCGAGACGCTGCACGGCGAGGTCATCGATTCCGGGCCGATCGAGGCACGGGTCAAGTACGAGCCCTACGGGGTAGTCGCGGCGATCCTGCCCTTCAACTGGCCGCCACTGCACTTCAGCAAGAAGACCGCGCCCGCGATCGCGGCCGGGAACACGGTCGTGATCAAGCCGGGCGAGCAGGCTCCGCTGGCTGTGCTGCGACTGGTCGAGCTAGTCAGCGAAGTTCTGCCGCCGGGCGTGGTGAACGCGGTGACCGGGCCCGCGGCCGGGCCTGCCCTCACCGCGAACCCGCTGATCGAGCGGATCACGTTTACCGGGGCGACGAGCACGGGCCGCGCGGTGCTGCGCGCCGCGGCCGAGAACCTCACGTACGCGACGATGGAACTCGGCGGTAAAAACGCGCTGATCGTGCTGGACGACGCGGACATGGACACGGCGGTCAGCGTCGCCATCGAGGGCATGTTCTACAACCAGGGTGAGGCCTGCACGTCGACGGCCCGCCTGCTGGTGCACCGCTCCCGGTACGGGGAGTTCCTGGACCGCTTCGGGGCCGCCGCCGAGAGCCTGGTCGTCGGTGACGGCCTGGACCCGCGTACGGACATCGGCGCCATGGTGGACCGGAAACAGCAGGAACGGGTGCTCGGCTACCTGCGCCAGGGAATCGAGGAGGGGGCCCGTCTGGTCGCCCAGGGCACCCTCCCGGCCGACCCGCGCCTCGCGGGCGGCTTCTTCGTGGCCCCGGCCGTCCTGGCCGATGTCACCCCGGACATGGTGGTGGCGCAGGAGGAGATCTTCGGGCCGGTGGCCTGCGTGATGAGCTACGACACCGAGGACGAGGCCGTCGCCATCGCGAACGGCACCGCCTACGGGCTGACCTGCGCCCTGATCACCCAGGATCACTTCCGCGCCAG
>DASWUW010001063.1:0-3699 GCA_036406335.1 Trebonia sp. | reverse complement strand
AACGCCTCGGCCAGGTCCTTCCCCAGCTCGCGGGCGACGAAGATGGCGGCCGCGCCGTCGACGGCCCCGGCCGGTTCCGCGTCCGCTGGCAGGCCCTCTTCCGTGAGGTTCACCAGCACCCGGTACCCGTCGCCGTGCCGGGTCCGGGACACGGCCGCGGCAGTCGCCGTCGGCATGTCCCTCCTCGCCTTGAGGATGGCCATCACCACGTCCGCCACCTGAAGTGTCTGCACCTGCTGCCAGTCCGGCAGTGCGCCGTCGCCGGACTGCGGGCCTGTGCTCGGCGGCATGCCCCAAGTGTGCCGCCCCGGGGCGCCCCGCGCAGCGTGGAAACCTCGGCCGTAGTCACGGGGTTTCCCTCTTGACACCCGCTGGCCAGGCCGGACCGCCGGGCATGAGTTGCCCGGTCCGGACATGACCGCGAACCCGGCGGGTAGGGTCTCCCACCATTGACCGGGTAACTACGGGAGGGGATCGGCAATGACTCCGGACAGCGTGGACCGCAGCGCGGTGCTCGAGGAAGCGATGCGCGAGCTCGAGTCGGCCATTCACGACGCGCGGGTGGCGTTCGACTGCATCGGCCTGGGGGAGATCGACCGGGCGCACACCAGCGCGGTGACCGCCCGGATCGCGGTCGACGCCGCGGTGACCGCCGTGCAGGCGGTACTGGCGCAGACGCCCGCGGGCAGCGCGCCTCCGGGCGTCAACCTGAACGCGGACTACTAACGGGAAGAAGGGCGGGAGCATGGCGGACAACCTGCGCAAGGGCGACCAGGTTCACTGGAACTCGCACGGCGGCGAGGCCGTCGGCGAAGTGGAAGAGAAGATCACCGAGGACACCGAGGAGGCCGGGCGCACCGTCCGCGCCAGCCCCGACGACCCGCAGTACCTGGTCAAGAGCGACAAGAGCGGCGGCGAAGCCGTGCACAAGCCGGACGCGCTGACCAAGGACAAGAAGAACAAGAAAGACTAGGAGTCAGCCGAACGCAGCCGCGTTCCCCTGGTCGGCAGAACCGGTATAGGTCCACCGGCCGTCGCGCCGGGTGAAGCGGCTGTTTTCGGCCAGTACGCCGCGCTGTCCGTCCCGGACGTAGACAGCGCGGAACCGCACCGTGCCCGCGGTGTCGAAGAGCCCGCCGCCGCGGGTCTCCAGCACCGCCAGGCGGGTCCACCGCATGGCCGGGTCGAGGTTCAGTTCCCGCGGGCGGCCCGCCGGGTGCCAGGTGCGCAGCAGGTAGCCGGCGTCGCCGACCGCGAACGCGCTGTAGCGGGACCGCATCAGCGATTCAGCGGTCGGTGCCGCCGCTCCGGCGTGGAGCCGGCCGCAGCATGCGTCGTAGTCGTCCCCCAGTCCGCAGGGGCAGGCGAGTCCGTCCACCCGCCCGAGTCTAACGCGGCGCGGTCACCTCCTCCGTGGGTGAATGATCCGATGAATTTCCGTAAGAGTGATCCGATGTATGTCGGATTTATAGCCGCATCACGTGGCCCTGTAAAGACCCCCTTTCTTGACCGGCGAGCCCGGTAGCCGACCTCGCCTGGCCCGCGCGCCTGCCATGGCTGCCCCGCGTCCGGTGACCTCCGGCGGTTCTTTAGGCGGCCAAAATTCTGCTGACCGACGCCTTGCCAAGCTCTGCCGACGGGTGCACACTTCGGGTCAATAGATCGGATGTTTACCGCTCAAGGAGCGCCTGTGACGCATGTGCAGCCCGAGGAACCAGCGACGATCGCGATGCCGTCGGCGGACCCGACCACGGCCGGCCACGCTCAGATCACCGCGCTCGACTGCTATGACGTGCGCTTTCCCACCTCGCTGGAGCATGACGGGTCGGATGCGATGAACCCCGACCCCGATTACTCGGCGGCCTACGTAGTGCTGCGAACCGAGGCCGGCGGTCTCCAGGGAAACGCGCTGTGCTTCACCATCGGCCGCGGCAACGACATCGTGGTGACCGCGGTCGAGGCGCTCCGCCGCTACGTGGTCGGCCGCCAGGTCGCGGACATCGTCGCCGACCTCGGCGGCTTCAGCGCCGCCATGATCGGCGACAGCCAGCTGCGGTGGCTCGGCCCGGAGAAGGGCGTCATGCACATGGCCATCGGCGCGGTGGTCAACGCGGCGTGGGATCTGGCCGCCAAGGTGGCGGGCAAGCCGGTGTGGCGGCTGCTCGCCGACATGACCCCGGAGCAGGTCGTCGGGCTGGTCGACTTCCGTTACCTGGAGGACGCGCTAACCCCGGACGAGGCGCTGGACATCCTGCGCGCCGCCCGGCCCGGACGGGCCGCGCGGATCGCCGAGCTTGAGCGGGCCGGGTACCCGGCGTACACCACCACCCCCGGATGGATCGGGTACTCCGACGAGAAGCTGGTGGAGCTGTCCCGGCAGGCCGTCGCCGACGGGTTCACCCAGATCAAGCTGAAGGTCGGCGCGGACACCGGTGACGACGTCCGCCGCATGTCCCTGGCCCGGGACGCGGTAGGACCGGGCATCCGGATCGCGGTAGACGCCAACCAGCGCTGGGGCGTCGCCCAGGCGCAGCGGGCCATCGCCGCGATCGCCCCCTGGGACCCGTACTGGGTCGAGGAGCCGACGAGTCCGGACGAGATCCTGGGCCTGGCCCGCATCCGCCAGGCGGTAACCCCCATCAAGGTCGCCGTCGGCGAGCACGTCGCCAACCGGGTCGTGTTCAAGCAGCTTCTGCAGGCCGGCGCGGTGGACGTGCTGAACCTCGACGCCAGCCGGGTCGCCGGGGTCAACGAGAACGTGGCGGTCCTGCTGCTCGCCGCGAAGTTCGGCGTCCCCGTCTGCCCGCACGCGGGCGGTGTCGGCCTGTGCGAGATGGTCCAGCACCTCGCCATGTTCGACTTCGTCGGGGTGGCGGCCTCGGCGGCCGACCGCGTCCTCGAGTACGTCGATCACCTGCACGAGCACTTCACCGACCCGGTCCGCGTCGTCGGCGGCCGGTACCTGGCACCGACGCAGCCGGGTTTTTCCTCGACGTTCCGGCCGGAGGCGCTGCGCGACTACGAGTTCCCGCACGGTGCGGTCTGGCAGCAGTTTTAGCTCATCACTCAAGGAGGAGAATCATGAGAGCAAGAAATCGCCTGGCCGGCGCCACCGTGCTGGCCGCTGCGGGCCTGCTCGCCGCCGCCTGCAGCTCCACCAGCTCGGGCAGTTCGAGCAGCAGTCCGGCAGGCGCGGGCAGCAGTTCCGCCGGCTCTGCGAGCGCGGCGGCGGCGGGCTCTACGCCGGCCTCCGGCCAGGTCACGGTGGGGGTTGACCTGACCTACAACAACACCGCCTTCTGGGCCGCTTACATCAACTACGAGCAGCAGTACGCACAGCAGCTGCACATCAAGGTGCTCGGCCCGCTGCTGTCGGCGGCGTCCGCCAGCTTGCAGAACCAGCAGATCGAGCAGCTGGTGAACGAGGGCGCGCAGGCGATCGTGGTGAACCCGGAAACCGCGACCAGCCTGGGCCCGGCGATCAGCTATGCCAGTGCGCACCACGTCCAGCTGATCTCCGTCGACACGATCGTGGGCGTGGGGAAGGTGTACATGGTGGTCCGTGCGTCCAACACCCTCTACGGGCAGGACGCCTGCGCTTACATCTCCTCCCGGGTGAAGTCCGGGTACGTGCTGGACCTGGAGGGCGACCTCACCTCGTCCAACGGCGCCGACCGCACCGACGCGTTCAACACCTGC
>DASWUW010001062.1:0-2403 GCA_036406335.1 Trebonia sp. | reverse complement strand
CGCGACCTGGGATGAGGCACTGGAAAGGGCCGCGGCCGGCTTCGCCCGGGCGCGGGACCGCGACCCGCTGCGCTCGTTCGGCGTGTTCAGCTGCTCCAAGGCGTCGAACGAGATGAACTACGCGGCGGCGAAGTTCGCCCGCGCCGTGATGCGAACGAACAATATCGACTCGTGTAACCGCACTTGACACGCTCCCAGTGTCGTCGGTCTGGCGGCAGTTTTCGGAGCGGGTGGCGGCACCTGCTCCTACCAGGAGGCGGAAGACGCGGACCTCGTGATCATGTGGGGCTCGAACGCGCGCGAAGCGCACCCGATCTTCTTTCACCATGTCCTGAAGGCCGTCCGCAAGGGCGCGCGGCTGTACGCCGTCGACCCGCGCCGGTCCAGCACGGCCCAGTGGGCCGACGCCTGGCTCGGCCTGCACGTCGGCTCGGACATCAGCCTGGCCAACGCGATCGGCAACGAGATCATCCAGGCCGGCCTGGCCGACGAGGAGTTCATCCGGCGGGCCACGGTTGACTTCGAGGCGTACCGGGAGACCGTCGCCCGGTACCCGCTGGAGCGGGCCGAGCGCGACACCGGCGTCCCCGCCGAGGTCATCCGGCAGCTCGCGCACGACTACGCGAAGGCGGACCGGGCGCAGATCTGCTGGACGCTGGGCATCACCGAGCACCACAACGCGGTGGACAACGTGCTCGCCCTGATCAACCTGGCCCTGCTCACCGGGCACGTCGGCAAGTACGGCTCGGGCCTGTCCCCGCTGCGCGGCCAGAACAACGTCCAGGGCGGCGGTGACATGGGCGCGATCCCCAACAAGCTGGCCGGCTTCCAGGACATCGAGCTCGACGCCGGCGCGCGGGAGCGGTTCGGCGCCCGGTACGGCGTGCCGATCCACCCCAGGAAGGGCCTGCACCTGTCGCAGATGTTCGAGGCCATGGAGCGCGGCGAGCTGACCAGCGCCTACATCATCGGCGAGAACCCGGTGAGCTCCGAGGCCAACGCGCATCACACCCGCAAGATGCTCGAGGGCCTGGACTGCCTGGTGGTCCAGGACATCGTGCTGACCGAGACGGCCAAGGTGGCCGACGTGGTGCTCCCCGGCACCGCGTCCTGGTGCGAGTCCGAGGGCACGGTGACCAACAGCGAGCGCCGGGTGCAGCGCGTCCGCAAGGCGATCGACCCGCCCGACGGCGCCCGCGACGACACCTGGATCATCGGCGAGCTGGGCCGGCGCCTCGGCTACGACTGGGGCCACCCGACGCCGCCGGACCTGTGGGAGGAGGTGCGCGGCCTGTCGCCCATGCACGGGGGGATGAGCTACGAACGACTGGAGCGCCTGGGCGGCATCCAGTGGCCGTGCCCGGACGAGGAGTCCGAGGGCACCCTGTTCCTGCACGCCCGGCTGTGGGAGGAGGACCCGGCCAACCGGGGCGAGCCCGCCCCGTTCCACGCGGTGGAGAACGCGGACCCGCTGGACCCGCTTACCGGCGAGTACCCGATCCGGCTCACCACCGGCCGCCGTCTCGACTCTTACAACACCGGGGTCGCGACCAGCCAGTTCTCCACCCCGCTGCGGGACCGGGAAACGCTGAACCTGGCGCCCGAGGACGCGGCCGGGCTCGGCCTGGCCGAGAACGACATCGCCCGGATCACCTCCCGGCGGGGCTCGGTCACCGCTCCCGTGCACGTGGACAGCACGCTGCGCCGGGGGCTGGCGTTCATGACGCTGCACTTCCCCGACCAGGTGGAGACCAACATCCTGACCCTCGACACCTGGGACCCGAAGTCAGGCGTCTCCGAGTTCAAGGCGACGGCGATCCGGGTGGAGCAGGCTCCCCCGGACGAGACCGCCGCGTTCCTCGAGCGGACGGCGCCAGAGGAGGCGGTCTCCTAGTGGACCTGCGCCTGACGGCGAAGGTACCCGCCACCGACGGGGAACGGGCCGCGGTGGACGACGTCCTGGGGCCGCCTTCTTCCCAGTGGGAGGGCGGCGAGCGCCACGCGCGGGACGCGCACGCGGCCCGGGGCGGGCACGCCGCCCGGGACCGCGGTCACCTGCTGATCACCGTGCTGCACGCGCTGCAGGACAAGGCCGGCTGGATCAGCCCGGGCGCGCTCGACTACGTGTCGACGCGGCTAACCGTGCCGCCTGCCACCGCCTACGGCGTCGCCTCCTTTTACGCCATGTTCCGGACCGAGCCGTCCCCGGGCGCGGTGGTGCACGTCTGCGACGACGTGGCCTGCCAGGTGGGCGGCGCGGAGGCGCTGTGCGCGGAGATGGAGCGCCGGTTCGGCCCCGAGGGGACCGAGGCGGTGCTCGACGGCACCGGCGTCAGCTGGCAGCGCTCCCCGTGCCTGGGCAAGTGCGACCGGGGCTCGGCCGCGCTGATCCAGCAGCCGGGG
>DASWUW010001061.1:0-6389 GCA_036406335.1 Trebonia sp. | reverse complement strand
CGGGCTCGCGCTCGCGCCCGGACCCGCCATCGAGCTGGCGATCGGGCGGCCCGCGAGCCCGCCGCGCACGGTCAAGCGGCGCGAACCGGGTATCCCGGCGGCACCGTCAGCCGGCGGCCCGACCGCCCGGGAACTTGAGATCGCCGCACTCATCACGGCCGGACTGACCAACAAGGCCGTCGCCGCGAAGCTGGTGATCAGCCCGGCCACCGTCGCCCGGCACGTCGCCAACCTGATGATCAAGCTGGGTTTCCGCTCCCGGGCCCAGATCGCCGTCTGGTACACCGAGCGCCGGTAACCGGGCGGCGCTGGCCTCCTCCACGGTCAGCTCGGCGGCGGGGTCGGCCTCGAGCCGCGCGTCCGGGATCGGCTGGCCGCTTTTCACCGAGCGTCCGTAGGTGCCCGCGTCCAGCCGGCCCAGGGCCCGGTCGATCACCTCCAGCCGGTCCTGCAGCGTTCCGGCGACCGCCTGGTCTTCCGCCTCCGCGGTCAGCGGCAGCCCGGCGTCGCCGAAGTCCCCCGGGACGTCGGTCGCCTGGTCGTCGATCCTGGCGGCCCGCTGCGTGCCCTTGAGCAGCTCGGCCACCTCGGTCCGCTCGTTTTGCAGCAGCGATCGCGCCTTGTCCTCGTCCATATCGCACGCCCCTTCGTTCACTCGGCGGTCAGCTACCCGGGCCCGTCGCGCTAATCGCCGGCCGGGCCGCAGGTTAACTCAGTCACCGTACCGTCCGCCGCCGGCGCCGAGGCCGCGGGTGAAGTCCGGGGGCAGGATGACGTCGCCCGCGGTGAGATCGCGGACCGAGGGACGCCCCAGCGCGAGCAGGGCCGAGTCGATCCCGGAGCGGAGGATCTCGAAGACGTTGCCGACGCCCGCGGGTCCCCCGGCGGCCAGCCCCCACAGGCAGGGGCGGCCGATCATGACCGCGCGGGCGCCGAGAGCGAGCGCCTTGACCACGTCGCCGCCACGGCGGATCCCGCCGTCGAGCAGGACCTCGGCGCGGCCGCCGACCGCGGCCGCCACCGCGGGCAGCGCCCGGACGGCGGCCGGGGTGCCGTCCAGGTTGTTGCCGCCGTGGTTGGAGACGGAGACCGCGGTGGCCCCGGCGTCGACCGCCCGCCGCGCGTCGTCGGGGCGCATGACCCCCTTGACCAGGAACGGCCCGCCCCACTGAGCCCGCAGCCAGCCGATGTCGGCCCAGGTCGGCGGGGGCACCGCCGTCCACTCCCGGTAGGCCTCGAAGAAGCCGGGGGCAGGTCCTCCGCCCCGGGCCAGGTTCGGCACCTTGAGGTCGGGCAGGCCCCCGTGGCGCAGCCAGTCGACCAGGTAGCCGGGCCGGGCCAGGCCGGCCGGGGCGAACCGGGCCAGCGCGGCCAGGTCGAGCCGTTCCGGGATCGCGGGGCTGCCCCAGTCCCGGCCCGCGGGGAAGGACCAGTCGAGCGTCACGATCAGCGCCGTGGCCCCGCCCGCGCGGGCCGCCTCGGCCCGGGCCAGCAGGGTGTCCCGGTCCGCGGACCAGTGCACCTGGAAGAACAGTTTCGGGTTCGCCGCCGCCACCTCGGCGGCGGGCCGGCTGGCGAACTCGCTCAGGCCCAGCGCCGTCCCGGCCGCGCGCGTTCCCCGGGCGACGCCGGTCTCGCCCAGCGGGTGGATCGCCTGCACGCCGACCGGGGCAGCGATCACCGGCAGGCTGATATCGGCTCCGAGCACCGAGGTCCGCAGGTCGCGCCGGGCCGGCAGGCCGGCCAGCCGCGGCGGGGCGAACCGGATCTCGCCGAACGCGGCCACGTTGTCGGCCCGGGTGACGCCCGCCTCAGCCCCGGCCTCGAGCGCCGCGAACACCGGGCGGGGCAGCCGCCGCCGGGCCCGGCGGCGGGCCTCGGCCACCGTTTCGAACCAGTCCCGCGTCGATGCCATAAGTCACCCTAACGGGTGACAGGATGAGCCCATGGACATCGACGAGGCACTCGAGTACGTCCGGACGCAGCACCACGCGGTCCTCGCCACCCGCAAGCAGGACGGGACGCCGCAGCTGTCCCCGGTCACCGCCGGGGTCGACTCCCGCGGCCGCGTGATCATCAGCACCCGCCAGGCCGCGTACAAGGTCCGGCACGTCCGCCGCGACCCCCGGGCCTGGCTGTGTGCGTTCCCCGACGGCTTCTACGGTCCCTGGGTCCAGCTCGAGGGCACGGTCGAGGTCGTGGAGCTGCCCGAGGCCATGGAGGGCCTGATCTCCTACTACCGGGAGATCTCGGGCGAGCACCCGGACTGGGACGACTACCGGGCGGCGATGGAACGCGAGCAGCGGGTACTGCTCCGCGTCACCGTCACCAAGGCCGGCCCCAACGTCAGCGGTTAGACAGCGCTCTACCGGGCCGGAGGCGCCCATTCCGGGCCGCCGGGCAGCTCCCCGCCGTACCAGAACTCGATCAGCCGCCGTGCGATCGAGGAACTCGGCGCGATGCCGAGCTCCCCGGAGTCGATCGCCGCCCGCAGCTCGTCCCGGCTGAACCAGCGCGCCTCGCCGATCTCGTCCTCGTCCACCGCGATCTGCTGCGCGCCCTTGGTCCGGGCCTCGTAGCCGAGCATCAGGCTGCGCGGCATCGGCCAGGGCTGGCTGCCCAGGTAGCGCACCTGGTTCACCACCACCGCGGTCTCTTCGTAGACCTCGCGCGCCACCGCGTGCTCGGCCGACTCGCCGGGCTCCACGAAGCCCGCCACGACCGACATCCGCCCGGCCGGCCACAAGGCGTTGCGGGCCAGCATAAGCCGGTCGTCCGGATCGATGACAAGCATGATCACCGCCGGGTCAAGCCGCGGGAAGTGGTCCGTCCCGTCCTTGGGGCAGGTGGTGAGGTGCCCGGCGGGCGCGGGCACCGTGGGGGTGCCGCACTGCGGGCAGTGGGTGTGCGACCGGTGCCAGAGCGCGAGCGCCACCGCGTGGGTGAGCAGCCCCGCGTCGCGGTCGCTCAGCAGCGCGCCCGCCGTCCGCAGCGGCATCGGTTTCGCCGCCGATGATCCCGAACGAAGGGCGGCTTCGTCATTGACCCACGCGGATCCGCCCATCCGCGCTTCCCCGTCCGGGCCCGTTTCCGGCTGCTCGGCCGCGCTCACCCCGAAGAAGGCGAGGTCGTCGGCGTCGACGCCGAGCAGGAAGCGGGTTCCCTCGGGGGCGTCCGCGGGCGCGACGAGCACCAGCTCGAGCTGGCCGTCCCGGGTGGCCACCAGCGCCTGGGAGTCCCGGATCACCAGCACCCGGCTGCGCGGGTCGGCCCAGGCGGCCGTCAGCCACGCGGTGTCCGTCCGCCGGAGCGTCGCCCGGTCCACCCCGGAGCGGGAAAGCGCCAGCCGCCCCAGCGGCCCGTCTTCGACATCCGCGACGTAGTTAGTGCTCACTTGTCTCCAGCGCTCGTCCCGGCTAGCTCTTCCCACAGGTAGGCAACTGCCTCGGCCCCGCGCAGCAACCGGGAAAGATCCACGTACTCATTGGGTGCGTGAATCCGGTCCGCGTCAAGGCCGACGGCCAGGAAGACCAGCGGCGCGCCCAGGATGTCGGCCAGGTCGGCTTCCGGGCCGCTGCCGCCCTCCTTGGTGAACAGCACCTCGCGGCCGAACGCCCGCTGCATGGCCCGCCGGGCCGCCGCCACGGCGGGCGAGTCGATGGCCGAGCGGCTGGGGCGAACTCCGGGTTTCGCCGTGAGGGTCACCACGCATCCGTTCGGGGCGGCTGTCTCCAGGTATTTTTCCAGCGCGGCGATGACCCGAGCCGGCTCCTGACCGGCGACCAGGCGGAACGACAGCTTGGCGTGCGCCGCCCGGGGGATGATCGTTTTGCCGCCGGGGCCGGTATGGCCGCCCCACAGCCCGTTCACCTCGGCCGTGGGACGGGCCCAGATCCGCTCCAGCGTGCTGTAGCCGGCCTCGCCGTAGGTCGCCCGGCTGTCCCCCGCGTCGGTCAGCCAGCCCGCTTCGTCAAAGGGGAGCCGGGCCAGCAGCGCGCGCTCCGCTTCGGACAGCGGGAGCACGTCGTCGTAGAAGCCGGGCAGGGTGACGTGGCCGTTCTCGTCGTGCAGCCCGGCCAGCAGGCTCGCCAGGACGTGCGCCGGGTTCGGGACCCCGCCGCCGAACGAGCCCGAGTGCAGGTCCCGGCTCGGGCCGGTCACGCTGATCTCGGCTTCGGCCAGGCCGCGCATGCCGGTGCAGATCGACGGGGTGTCCGCCGCCCACATCGTGGTGTCGCTGATGACGATCACGTCCGGGCGGAGCTGCTCCGCGCGCTCCCGCAGCAGGGCGGCGAAGGTAGGCGAACCGGATTCCTCCTCGCCCTCGATCAGCAGGGTCAGCGTGACCGGCGGGGCCGTTGCGGCACCGGCGGCCGGGGCATCCCCGGCGGCCAGGGCGGCGCGGACGCCGAGAGCGTGAAACAGCACCTGGCCCTTGTCGTCGGAGGCGCCGCGGCCAAAGATCTTGCCGTCTCGCTCGTACGGCGCGAACGGCTCGTAGTCCCAGCCGTCGGCGAGGGCGGCGGGCTGGACGTCATGGTGGCCGTAGACCAGTACCCGGGGCGCGGCCGGGTCGGCCGCGGGCCAGTGCGCGTAGACGGCGGGCAGCCCGGCGGTCTCCCACACCTCGGCGACCGGGAATCCGGCCTCCTTCAGGTAGCCCGCCAGCCACTGCGCCGACCGGCGCACGTCGCCGTGGTGCGCCGGGTCGGCGGAAACCGAGGGGATGGCCAGCCAGTCGCGCAGCGCCGCTGAGAATTCGGCCGCGTTGGCCGCGATAAAGTCCCGGACGTCCATAAGACCTAACGTACCGGCTGCCCTCAGCCCGCCTGCTCGAAGGTGTCGCCGTGGCCGCTGAGGCCGACGGCAGGGATGGTCACGGTGCGGCTGCGCTGGCCCGGGAGCGGCGCGGTGACGGTCCCGATGCGGGTCGCGTCCTCGCCGCCGTCCTTGAGCGCGTCCAGCGCGGCCTGCTGGTCTTCCTCGGCCACGACGATGCAGAAGCCGATCCCCATGTTGAACGTGGCGTACATGGTGGCCGGGTCGACGTCGCCCGTGCTGGCGATCAGGCTGAAGATCTCCGGCGCGTCCGGCAGCCGGTCCAGCTCGTAGGACACGTCGGCCGCGAGCCGGGTGATGTTGAGCAGGCCGCCGCCGGAGATGTGAGCCATGCCGTGCGGGGTAATGCCCGCCGTCCACAGCGCCTCGGCCGCGTTCACGTACACCCGGGTCGGCTGCAGCAGCGCGTCCGCCAGCCGCCGCCCCGAGCCGGGCACGTGATCCTCCAGGCTCAGCCCGCCCCGCTTGAACAGTGCGTGCCGGGCCAGGGAGAACCCGTTGCTGTGGAGACCCGAGCTCGGCAGCCCGATCACCACGTCGCCCGGCACCACGTTGCCGCCGTCCAGCGGCGTCCGCTCCGGCGGCACCGCGCCGACCGCGGTCCCGACCAGGTCGAGGGTGGGGCCGCCGGACGGCGAGGGGGCCAGCATCTCGCCGATCTGCGCGATCTCCCCGCCCGGAATGGCGATGCCGGCCAGCTCCGCCCCCAGGAACAGGCCGCGGGCCAGCTCGTCCAGCACGCCCTCGTCGATCCGGTCGGTGGCGATGTAGTCCAGCAGCGCCAGCGGCACCGCGCCCACGCAGATCAGGTCGTTGACGTTGTTGGCCACGCAGTCGACGCCGATCGGCTCCCAGCGGCCGGACTCCTCGGCCAGCATGATCTTGGTCCCCACGCCGTCGGTGGTCAGCGCGATCGCCGGGCCCGGGGGCAGGTGCATGATCGTCGCGAAGTAGCCGCTGGCCAGCCCGGTGATGGAAGTCACCATCTTCGACCGCACCTTGGTGCGGGCCAGCCACGGGCGCATAACCCGGGCGAACGCCTCCTGCTCGCGCTCCTCGTCGACACCCGCCTCGGCGTAGCTGGACGGCGTCGGTTCCGGTGCCTGCGGCGTCGCGTTCATGGCCAAAAGGTTAACCCATCCGCTCGGCCTGCCCTTTCCTGGTCAGGCTAGCGTGGGGGGCATGCTTATCGCTTTTTCGGTTACCCCGCTGGGCGTCGGCGAAGCCGTCGGAGAGATCGTGGCCGAGGCGGTGCGGGTAGTACGCGCCAGCGGGCTGCCTAACCAGACCGACTCCATGTTCACCACCCTCGAGGGCGACTGGGACGAGGTCATGGCCGTGGTGAAAGCCGCGGTGGACGCGGTCGCGGAACGCGCGCCCCGGGTCAGCCTGGTCCTCAAGGCGGACC
The DNA here is from genome assembly GCA_036406335.1 of Trebonia sp. GTDB lineage: Bacteria > Actinomycetota > Actinomycetes > Streptosporangiales > Streptosporangiaceae > Trebonia. The sequence goes on along the minus strand of DASWUW010001061.1, from coordinate 142 downwards.
TGCGTCCCGGCGTCACCGACGCGATCACCGCCAAGGTCGAGACGGTCGAGCGCTACCTGGAGCCGCAGGCCCGCACCGCGGCCCGGGCCGGGCTGGCGGAGTTAACCGTTGCCCGTTGCCCGTTGCCCGTTGCCCGTTGCCC
>DASWUW010001060.1:0-2139 GCA_036406335.1 Trebonia sp. | reverse complement strand
GACCCCGCCTGGGCCCGGCCCGCGCTGCTGGCGCTGCTGGTCGTCACCGGGCTGCTGTACCTGTTCAACCTGAGCCGGAACGGGGACGCGAACGACTTCTACGCGGCGGCGGTGCAGGCGGGCACGCGGTCGTGGAAGGCGTTCTTCTTCGGCTCGTTCGACTCGGCCAGCTTCATCACGGTGGACAAGACGCCCGCGTCGCTGTGGGCGGACGAGATCTTCGGCCGGGTCTTCGGGTTCTCCTCCTGGACGCTGCTGGTGCCGCAGGCGCTGGAGGGGATCGCCGCCGTCTGGGTGCTGTTCCTCGCGGTGCGGCGCTGGTTCGGGCCGGGGGCCGGGCTAGTCGCCGGGCTCGCCTTCGCGCTGACCCCGGCGGCGGCGCTTATCTTCCGCTTCAACAACCCCGACGCGCTGCTCACCCTGCTGATGACCGCGTCGGCGTACTCGGTGCAGCGGTCCGTGGAGCGCAAACGGGGCGCGCTGCGCTGGCTGGCGCTGGCCGGGCTGCTGCTCGGGTTCGCCTTCCTGGCCAAGATGCTGCAGGCCTTCCTGGTGCTGCCCGGGTTCGCGCTCGGTTACCTGGTGGCCGGGCCGGTCCGGCTGCCCCGCCGGATCTGGCACGTGCTGGTCTCCGGGTTCGCGGTGATCGCGGGGGCCGGCTGGTGGATCGCGATTGCCGAGCTGTGGCCCGCGGGCTCGCGGCCCTACTTCGGCGGCTCCACCGACAACAACATCCTGCAGCTGGCCCTCGGCTACAACGGCCTCGGGCGGCTCGACGGGACCGAGACCGGGTCGATCGGGTTCAACGGCAGCTCGGTGGGCGGAGGCGGCGGCGGCGCGAACTTCGGCGGGGCGACGGGGATCTGGCGGCTGTTCCAGTCCGAGTTCGGCGGCCAGGTGAGCTGGCTGATCCCGGCGGCGCTGATCGCGCTGGCGGCGCTGCTGTGGGTCGCCCGGCCGCGGCGGCGGGCGGGCCGGGCCGGGGCGGGCGGCGGCATCTCGGCGGCCGGCGTCTCGGCGGCCGGCGTCTCGGCGGCCGTTGTTTCGGCGGCCGGGCCGGTTACCCGGATGCGCGCGTTCGCGGCTATCTGGGGCGGGTGGCTGCTGGTCACCGGCCTGGTGTTCAGCTTTATGCAGGGCATCATCCACCCGTACTACATGGTGGCGCTCGGGCCCGCGATCGGCGCGCTGGTCGGCGTCGGCGCGCTCTCGCTGTGGCAGGCCCGGATCGGCTGGGCCGGACGGGCCACCGCCGCGGTGGCGGTCGGGGTGACCGCGTGGTGGTCGTACGAGCTGCTCGACCGGACCCCGGCGTGGCTGCCCTGGCTGCGCTGGGTGGTGCTGGCGGCCGGCCTGATCGGGGTCATCGCCCTGCTCGCCGCGGGCGCGCTGACCCGGCTGCGGGTTGCGGCGCCGTCCTTCGTCGCGGCCTCCGTCGGGGCCGCCGCCGCGCTGGCGGCCGGGCTCGCCGGGCCGCTGGCCTACACCCTGGATACGGTGAACACCACATCCACGGGGTCGATACCGAGCGCGGGGCCGGCGGTCACCGGTGCGTTCGGACGCGGCGGGGGCGGGTTCCCCGGCGGCGGCGCGGGCGGATTCCCCGGCGGCGCGGGCCGTTTCGCCGGCGGCGGTACCGGGACTGGCACCGGGACGGGAGCCGCACCCGGGTTCCGGCGGCGCGGGACCGGCGGCGGCGCCCGGGGCGGTGGTCTCGGCGGCGGCGGCCTCGGCGGTAGCACGGCGGTCAGCAGCGCGCTGGTCAAGCTGCTGGAGCAGGACTCCGGGAAGTACCGCTGGATCGCCGCGACCGAGGGCACGCAGGAGGCCGCGCCGATCGAGCTGGCCACCGGCGGGCTCGCCGTGGTGGCGATCGGCGGCTTCAACGGGTCCGACCCGGATCCGACTCTGGCCCAGTTCGAGGCACTGGTAGCCAAGCACGAGATCCACTACTACGCGGGACAAGGTTCCAACAGCTTCGGCGGCGGCTCGGCCTCCTCGGCGATCTCCTCCTGGGTCGCGGCGCACTACACGGCCCAGACGGTGGGCGGCAGCACCGTCTACGACCTGACGGCGCCGACGACGGCGTTGCCCGCGACGGGCCAGTAGATGCTCGCCGCGGGCACGTCCGGCGGTTCC
>DASWUW010001059.1:0-3782 GCA_036406335.1 Trebonia sp. | reverse complement strand
CAGCGCCGCGAGCGGCCGCGCGCGCAGCGACGCGTTCGCCGCCCGGGCCAGCCGCGGCGACCGCGTGGTCAGCGCGGCCCAGCGGGGCAGCCAGCCGAGGGAGTAGTGCGCGGCGGGCCGGATCCGCCGCCGGTAACGCTGGTACTGGGCCTCGGCCTTGTAGGTGGCCATGTCGACGCCGGCCGGGCAGTCGGCCGAGCAGCCCTTGCAGGACAGGCACAGGTCGAGCGCCTCGGCGACCGCGGGAGCGTCCCAGCCGGACACCAGGGTCCCGTTGGCCAGCTCCTGCAGCACCCGGGCCCGGCCCCGGGTGGAGTCCTTCTCGTCCCTGGTGGCCAGGTAGGACGGGCACATGACACCGCCTGAGGCGGTGGTGTCGGCCCGGCACTTGCCGACCCCGACGCAGCGGTGCACCGCGGTGCTGAAGTCGCCCGCGTCCTGCGGGTAGGCGAAACCGAGGCTGCGCCGCAGCGGCAGCGCCAGCGGGACCCGCAGGTCGGCGTCCAGCGGGGCCGGGTCGACGATCACCCCCGGGTTGAGCAGGCCGGCCGGGTCGAACAGCTGCTTGACCCCGCTCATCAGGGCGACCGCCCCGGCCGAGTACATCAGCGGCAGCAGTTCGCTGCGGGCCCGGCCGTCGCCGTGCTCACCGGAGGCCGACCCGCCGTAGGAGGCGGCCAGCCGGGCGGCGTCCTCGGCGAAGGACCGCAGCACGCCGGGGCGGTCCCGGAGCGGGAAATCGATCCGGGCGTGCACGCAGCCGTCGCCGAAGTGCCCGTACATGAGCCCGTCCACGCCGTGCCGGGCCATCAGGTCAGCCAGCTCGCGCAGGTAGGGGCCCAGCGACGCGGGCGGCACGGCGGAGTCCTCCCAGCCCGGCCAGGCGGGCGCGTTGGCCGGGGTCCGGCCGCCGAGTCCGGCGCCGTCCTCCCGGATCCGCCACAGCGCGGCCGCCGCGGGACCGGTGAACACGGCACTGTCCAGGCAGGCCGCGTCGGCGGTCAGCTTCCGGGCCGCGGCCGCCGCCGCGTCGAGGGTGTCGCCGGAGGTCTCGGCGAACAGCCAGCCGCCGCCGCGGGGCAGGTCCGGGACCGCGGCCGGGCCGCGGCGGGCCCGGAAGACGTCGACCATCCGGGAGTCCAGGCCCTCGAGGGCGACCGGCCGGTGCGGCAGCAGCCCGGGCACGGCATCGGCCGCGGCGGGCATGTCGGCGTAGCCGAGCACCGCCAGCGCGGTCGCGCCGGGGGCCTCCACCAGGCGGACGGTCGCCCCCAGGGTCAGCGCCAGCGTTCCCTCGGTCCCGGACAGGAACCGGGCGACGTCGAAGCCGTTCTCCGGCAGCAGGTGCTCGAGGGAGTAACCGGACACCTGCCGGGTGAACCGGCCGAACTCGGTACGGATGAGGGCCAGGCGGCCGCCGGCCAGGGAGTCCAGGCCGGACAGGAGCGCCCCCTCCGGCGCGCCGGCCGCGGGCCGCTCGCCGCCGTAGCGGCGGGCGGTGAAGCGGACGCCGGCGCCGGTGACGACGTCGAGGGCCACCACGTTGTCGGCGCTGCGCCCGTAGCGCAGCGCGCGCGAGCCGCAGGCGTTGTTCCCGATCGCGCCGCCGATGGTGGCGCGCGAGTGGGTGGACGGGTCGGGGCCGAACCGCAGCCCGTGCGGCGCGGCCGCCCGGGTGACCGAGTCGAGCACGGCGCCCGGTTCGACGACCGCCGTGCGCTGCTCCGGGTCGACCGAGAGGACCCGGTTGAAGTGCCGGGACAGGTCGAGCACGAGACCGGCGGACAGCGCGTTGCCCGCGATCGAGGTGCCCGCGCCGCGCCCGGCCAGCGGCACGCCCAGTTCCCGGCACACGGCCAGCGCGGCGATGACCTCGTCGGCCGACCGGGGGAAGGCGACCACGCCCGGCACCACCCGGTAGTTAGAAGCGTCGGAGGAATACTCGGCCCGCCGCCGTACGGCGGTGTCGACCTCCGGCAGCCCGGCCCGGCGCAGCGCCGCGGCCAGTTCCTCTGGAGGGACGGACGAGACAGCAGAGGCGGGTGAGGTTACAGGGGTCGTGATGGCCACCTGGCCAGCCTAGCCGCGCCGGTAGACGTACACGTCGTCGCGTTCGAAGACCTGCACGTAACCGTCGCGGGGGTACAGCATCCGGATGAACGCGGGGACGGCCGAGATGTTGGGGCTGTAGCCGCTGTCGTCGCCGTCGAACACGATGTACTGGGTGACCGGGTTGCCCGCGTTGCCCAGCCAGAACGTGTCGGTGCGGGCGGCCAGCGGCGCGAGCAGGTCCATGTTGGTCTGCACGGTGGCGCCGTCCGGGACGACGGCCATCGCCGCGCCGGCCGCGGCGTCGTGCGCGTCGAGCCGGTACGTTCCGCTCTGCCAGAGGGTGTGCAGCGGGAACTGGAAGGCGAGCGCGACCGCGATCGCCGCCATCATCGCCCCGCCGTGCCGGGCGACGCCGGCCCGGGCGGCGCGAATCACCTCGCGCACCGGGTCGAGAAAGTCCAGGGCCAGCCGCGCGCGCCAGACCGCCCGGGCGAACGCGGACTCGGGGAACGCGAACCCCGGGAACGCGGACCCGGGGAACGCGGACCCCGGGAGTGCCGGGGCGGCCAGCAGCGGGTCTCCCCGCATGCGCCCGATGGCTTCCGCCGCCGCGATGAACAGGATCGGCATGACCGCGGCGTCGTAGTGAAACTGGGTGCCCCAGAACAGCGAGTTAGTCGACACGAAGCGCAGCGCCAGGCTCGGCAGGGCGAGCAGCGCGACCGGCGAGCCGAGGGCGGCGAAGGCGGTCGGCAAGAGCAGCATCAGCAGGGTCTGCGCCTTGGCGGGCCAGCCGCCGCCGGACTGGACGATCAGCGAGCCGACGGAGAACGGCTGCTTGCCGCCGAGCGTCCCGCCGTCCTGCCAGAAGTAGTAGGCGTGCTGCGGGTTGAAGTGCGGGATGATCACCGTGATCGCGAACACCGACCAGGCCAGGCCCCACGCGATGAGGAACAGCCCGCCCCACAGGGCCAGCCGGCCGTCGCCCCACCGGTCCGGGCCGCCGGGATGCGGGAGCCGGGACCGCCAGCCCCGGGACAGGTCGGGCGGGAAGGCCGCGGTCACGCCCAGCAGCAGCCCGATGGCGGCGACGTTGAAGCCCTGGTCTTCCTTCACGAACACCAGGGGCACGGCCCAGGCCACCACGGCGGCGGGACGGCGGCGGACCAGCGCGGAGACCGAGAAGGCGAGCAGCGGCACGGCCAGGGCGATCTCGTGGAAGTCGAAGCTGATCATCTGCTGCAGGCCCCAGGAGAAGCCGTAGGCGAACCCGATGAGCCGGGCGGTGTTCCGTCCGGTGAACACCTGGGCGGCCGCCGCCACCGGGAAGACCGACACCGCGGCTAGCAGCGCCTGGGAGAACAGCAGGGTCGCGGGCGACGGAAAGACCCGGAAGAGCGGGGCCAGCAGGGCCAGCGCAACCTGGAAATGGTTGCCCAGCAGGTTGAATCCGGGCCCGAGCGCGTCGACGACCGGGGCGTGCAGCTGGGACAGCTGCTTGACGTACTCGGTGTAGATGCCGAAGTCGTACGAGCCGGGCGCGAGCTGCAGCAGCCGGAACAGCGAGATAACGAAGTAGGCGCCGAACACGGCCGCCGCCACCGTCCACGTTGCCGGGTCCCGCCAGACGCTGCCCGGCGCCGCGGCGGGCCGCCCGGCCCGCCGGCCGCGCCGGGCCGGGCGGGCCGCGGTCACGCCCAGCAGCAGCCCGATGGCGGCGACGTTGAAGC
>DASWUW010001058.1:0-2006 GCA_036406335.1 Trebonia sp. | reverse complement strand
CCGGACGGCGGCCAGGCCCGCCTCCGCGATCAGCTCGATCATGTCCTTGAGCGGCTGCATCGCCAGCACCGGCGGGGTTCCGGAGATGAACTGGCGGATCCCCGGCGCCGGGCGGTACTCCTCCCCCATCGCGAACGGGTCCGCAGCTCCCCTCCAGCCCCAGACCGGCTGCCGCAGTTCTCCCTGCAGCCGGGCGGCGACATAGCCGAAGGCGGGCGACCCGGGACCGCCGTTCAGGTACTTGTAGGTGCACCCGGCGGCCAGGTCGGCCTCGCAGGCGTCTAGTTCGATCTCGACCACGCCGGCCGAGTGGCACAGGTCCCACAGGATCAGCGCCCCCGCGTCGTGGGCGGCCCGGGTGACGGCCGCCATATCGGCCAGGAAACCGGAGCGGTAGGCCACCTGGCTGAGCAGCACCAGCGCGGTGCGCTCGCTCACCGCCGCCGCCACGTCCGCGGCCCGCACCCCGGCCGCGGACGGGGGACTGAGGTAGCGGACGGACAGGCCGCACTCGGCCGCGACGCCGGCCACGATGAACCGGTCGGTGGGGAAGTTCCCCCGGTCGAGGAGGATCTCGTCCCGGCCCGGGCGGGCACCCACGGCGGCCCGGATCAGCTTGTAGAGCAGCACCGAGGTGGAGTCGGCCACGGTCACCTGGCCCGGCGCGGCGCCCAGGGCCACCTCGGCCAGCCGGTCCCCCACGGTCAGCGGCTCCGCCATCCAGGCCTCGTCCCAGCTCCGGATCAGGCGGCGGCCCCAGGGGCCGGCCACGAAGTCGGCCAGCCGCGGCGCGGTTACCGTCAGCGGCCTCCCCAGGGAGTTGCCGTCCAGGTAAGCGAGGACGGACGGGTCGTCGACGGCCACGAAGCGGGACCGGAACCGGGCCAGCGGGTCGGCGGCGTCAAGCTGGCGGGCGGACGGGACGGTCATCAGGCGGCGTTAAGGATACCCACCCGGCGCCCGGCCGTGAGCCGGCCGGCGGACGTGCCGCTGTAGGACCCGGAGGTCGGCGCGACGTCGAGGTAATCGCGGCCGGTGGCGATGGTGACGTAGCCGCCGTCGGTCCGGCGGCCGTTACACGGGTCGAACGCGATGGCCTCGGCCTGGTCACCGCGGGGCACGATCACCTCGACCCAGGCGTGCGTGCCGCCCTGGCCGAGCAGGTGCCCGGACACGTAACGGGCGGGCAGCTTCAGTTCCCGGCAGACGGCCAGCATCACGTGCGCGTAGTCCTGGCAGACGCCGCGCCCGCCGGCCGCCGCCTGGGCCGCGGTGGTCTGCACCGAGGTGGCCCCGTCGTAGTAGGTCAGGGCCTGCGACACGGCGGCGTTGACCCGTTCGGCGGTCTCCTCCGGGGTATCGCCGGCTGACTCCGCGGCGACGTCGGCGGCCATCGCCCGCAGCCGGCCGTCGGCCGTGGTCAGCCGGGTCGGACGGAGCAGCCGGGGGTTGCGCAGCGCGGCGGCGGGCAGGGTGACCGGGCCGTCGCCGCTGACCCGCTCGATGACCGCGGCCAGCCGGAACTCGACCGCCTGGGGGACCTGCTCGGCCAGCAGCCAGGCGATGACGTTGCCGTGGGCGTCGCGGCGCACCCGGCGGCGCACCTGCGCGCCGGTGACCTCGAGCCGGTGGGCCCGCAGGTACTGGCTGCCGTGCCGGGCCGGCGGCACGATTACCAGCCGCTGCCGCAGGGCCCGGACCGGGGCGTCGTACTCGTACCGGAAGCTCTGCTCCAGCACGTAGCGGACGCGCTGGGCCGCGCTCAGGTCAAGCCCGCGGTGATCCAGCAGCGGAGCACTCAGCACCGCGGAATCCAGCATGCCCCGCTACCTCCCCGGACGGCGCTTCCCGTCCCCACCATCATCGGTAGTGAATGTTTCCACGGAGTTACCCGGCCATGCCGGGAAATGCCTCGATACACCCGCTGTTTCCGCGGGCCGCGGAACAGTATTGACGTCATGACACGGCGGGGCTAAATTAGGGCAAAACTATTAGGAAACTTTCCT
>DASWUW010001057.1:0-18150 GCA_036406335.1 Trebonia sp. | reverse complement strand
GGCCCAGCAGGTAAGCCCGGACGTTACCGTGTCCTGCGACCCGGGCATGTGCCGTCAGCTGCAGCGGGCCGGTTTCCCGGCCGCCCGGCTAAAGCCGCTGCCGGTCACCGCCCCCGACCCGCTCGGTTCCGCGGTGGTCGTCGCCACCCCGGGTCATCCGGGACCAGTTCGGCACCCGCCTGGCCGCGGACTACGCCCCGCAGCTGATCGCCAGCTTTGGTTCCGGAACCGCCCGGGTCGACGTCCGTACGGTGGCCGCCGCCGGAGCCGCGGCCTTCGAAGCCCAGCTCGCCGCCGAGCACGCCACCCTCGTCTCGGCCGGCCGGCAGCTACTGGGCAACCAGAACATCCAGCCCTCGCCGTCCGCCCGGGCGGCACTGCAGGCGGGCCAGGTTGACTTCCGGCTGCTCGCCAACCTGTCGGTGCTGGCCCACCAGATGCCGGTCCAAGTGCTGGCCTTCGACGGCGCCCCGCCCGGCACCAGCGGCGGTCTGCCGCTGCGAGGAGCGGAGATCAGTGCCGCGCCCGCGGCCCAGTCCGGCATCCTCGCCTTCCTGCGGGCCCAGCAGGGGTCCTACCGTCCGGCGGTGATGTCCATGACCAGCACCGCCGACGGCCGGCCGGCGGTCATCCTGCGCTTCGACGTCCCTGATCCGCTGAACCTCTCCCAGTCATGAACATCGTCCGCGGCCAACTCGGGCACGGCCAACTCGGGCACCGGCTGGATCCGGCTGGCCCACCTGGCCCCGGATACGCCGGCCATGGACGTGTACCTGTACTCGTTCGGCGACCCCGGCGCGCGAGTCGTCCTGCGGCACGTCTCCTACGGCACCGTCTCCGCCTACCAGACAGTTCCGGCGGGTGACTACAGCGTCGCCGTGCGCGCGGCGGGCAAGGCCGCGAGCAGCCCGCCGGTGCTGTCCGCCAGCACCTGGGTGCGGGCCGGCCGTGCGTACACGGCCGCGGCCGTGGGACCCGGGTCCGGACTGAAGCTCCAGGTCATCGGGGACGACCTGACCACGCCGGCCGGCCGGGCCCTGGTCCGGGTGGTCCAGGCGTCGCTGAAACAGCCGCGGGTGACGGTGAGCTGGAACGGGAAGGTCATCGCGGGCCAGCTGTCCTTCCCGTCGGTGACCTCTTACCAGGCGGTCCCGCCCGGCACGCAGCACGTGACGGTCACCGCGGGCAGCGGGCACGCGGCATCAGCGGTCACGCTGGCCGAGGGCTCGATCGACACGCTCGTCGTGCTTGACGGGGCCAAGGGGCTGGAGGTCGCCGACCTGGTGGACGCGGCCGGCAGTAGCCAGCTGCCCAGGGGCGGGGCCGCGACCGGATTCGGCGGCACCGCTCCGCACGGGCCCGGCTCGCCGCTGCCGTGGCTGACCGTCATCGCCGCCGGGATAGTGCTCGCCGCCGGCGGCGGACTCGGCCTGCTCCGCCGCCGCGGATCGGGATGATCAGTATCGTCGTCTACGCCACGGAGACCGCAAGCTGAGCCGGGCCGCCCGCGGCCAGCGCGCTGGGCCGGTCGTCACAGATGGTGAAGGTGCGGTCCAGACCGGTCGAGCGCAGTACCTTCCAGACCGGGAGGCTGGGGTCAACCAGGCATACCGCGATGCCGGCTAGCCGGGCCCGGCGCTGCGTGCCGACCAGCACGGCCAGGCCGGCCGCGTCACAGGCCGGAACCAGGGACAGGTCAAGGATAAGCAGGCTGGTCCCGCGCTGAAGCACCCCCGTCAGCTGCGCGCGCAGCTGCGAGGCGCCGGCGAAGTCGAGGCTGCCGCGCAGGCTGAGTACGGTGTGATCACCGGAAAAAGCGGGCCGCGGGTTCTCAGTCACGTCCGGGTCTCCTTATCCGCCGGACAGGCCAGGGGCCCGGCACCCGGAAGAACACCACTCTAGTGAACGCTATTCATATCCGAGTTACGGTGTTTACGTTACAGTGAACATCGTTCACGGTCAAATTGGTCGGAAAAGGGCAGAAGACGCCGCGGGCGGCCAGCCTGGGGATCCCGGGGGTCAATAGGCAACCGCGGGCCAGTCCGGGACCCGCGGGGCTAGTGCGGGACCCGCGGGGCTAGCGCGGGACCCGCGGGCAGCTAACTTCGATTACAGCCGGTATTCATCTAACACCCGGGCCCGCTTTGAAGACGGGCGATGGTGCGAGCCGGGCAGGCTAGCGGCGACGGCGGCCGCGGAAGCCAGCCGACAGAGCGGCGGCGCCGTGGCCGGTAGCGGGAGCAGCGGTGATGACCTCCGGCCGGACGGTCGGCAGGGTGACCGGGGCCACGCGCTCGCCGACGAGCGTGCGCAGCAGCGCGGAGGCCGGCGTAACGGCGGCCGCGAGCGGTACGACGCCCGCCTTGCGCATCAGGTCGCGCACGGAGGCGGCCTGGGCCGCGGTCTGCAGGGTAATCACCGTGCCGGCGGCGCCGGCCCGGGCGGTCCGCCCCGACCGGTGCAGATAGGCCTTGTGCTCGACTGGAGGGTCGGCGTGGATCACCAGGTCGATACCGTCGACGTGGATACCGCGGGCGGCGATGTCGGTCGCGACGATGACCCGCACCCCGCCGGCGGCGAAGGAAGCCAGGTTCCGCTCCCGCGCGCCCTGGGCCAGGTCGCCGTGCAGCTCCGCCGCCGGGATTCCGGCCGTGGTGAGCTGCCGGGCGAGCCGGTGGGCGGCATGCTTGGTCCGGGTGAAGACGAGCGACCGGCCGCTGCCGCCCGCGAGCGCGGCGACCACGCCGACCCGGTCGGCGGGGGCGACGGTGAGCAGGTGGTGAACCATCGTGACGGGTGCCTCGACCCGGCCGACGTCATGCTGCACCGGGCGGTTCATGAAGCGGCGGGCCAGGACGTCCACCGCGGCGTCGAGCGTCGCGGAGAACAGCATCCGCTGGCCGTCGGCCGGGGTCATGTCCAGCAGTCGCCGCACGACGGGCAGGAACCCGAGGTCGGCCATGTGATCGGCCTCGTCCAGCACGCTGATCTCTACGTCACCGAGATGGCAGTGGCCCTGCTCGATGAGGTCGGCCAGCCGGCCGGGGCAGGCGACGACGATGTCGGCGCGGTTACGCAGCTTGGCCACCTGCGGCCGCTGCGGGACGCCGCCGTAGACCGTGGCCACGGTCAGTCCTACCGCTTCGGCCAGCGGCACCAGGACGGTGTAGACCTGGCTGGCCAGTTCCCGGGTCGGTACTAGCACCAGGCCGCGCGGACGGCAGGCGCTGGTGTAGCCGTCGGCGAGGCGGGCCGCCAGCGGGATAGCGAAGCCGAGGGTCTTGCCCGATCCGGTCTGCCCCCGGCCCAGGATGTCGCGGCCGGACAGGGCGTCCGGGAGGGTGGCCGCCTGGATGGGGAACGGCGCGGTGATACCCGCCGCCGCGAGGGCGGTCACGATCGGTGCCGGGACGCCGGCGGCGGCGAATGAGACGGCGGGCGGGGCCGCGGGCGAAGTGGTTACCGCCGCTGCAGGCCTGCTGCGGCGGCGGCGCGGAGTTGACGGGCTTTCGATGGGCTGAGCGGACAAGTAAATCCTCCGGAATAAGGTGGCCGTATTTCGAAGGCCGCCACGTCCGTGGAAACCAGCTCGCTCGTCAGCAGCGTACGACCGGCGCGCCGCGATGGCTGCGCCTCAGGGTGCTTTCGTCGCGCGCCGCGATGCTGTCAAGGCATCGGGCGCGTCCTGCGGGGTTCAACTAACCGGGGCCTGGCTTCGGCCCGGGAAGATCTAACGGGATGTCTCGTCGTCATGCGCGGCCTTGGGCACGAGGGCTGCGCCCTCCCGGCCTCGCCAGTGTGCGCAGACTCCCGGATGGCGACCGCCGTTGCGACTGACGTCCAGCGTCATCTGCGATCCTACACTGGTAAAGGAAAAACTAGCAAGAATTTTCCAGAATCAAGGCATCACCTAAGGGGCAGCCGAGGTTATACTGGGTCGTCCCATTTACATGTGCCGTCTGGTCCTTGGCGGTTCTCGATCAGCCTGGCAAAGCCGACTTCGAGGAGCTGCGAGTGACACCAGTCCCGGCCAGTCCGGGCGGCACCGACTATGCCGCCTTGTCCCGGCAGGTACGGCAGGCGGGCCTGCTGAACCCGCGGCCGTGGTACTACGCGTGGAAGATCAGCCTGACCGTGGCGGCACTGGTGCTCGGCTGGGCCGCGTTCGCCGTTATCGGCGACTCGTGGTGGCAGCTGGCAACCGCGGTGTTCCTGGCGGTCGCCTTCGCCCAGACCGGTTTTCTCGGTCACGACGCCGGGCACCGCCAGGTCTTCCGGACCCGGCGGGCTAACACCATCCTGGGTACTGCCTGCGGCAATTTCGCTACCGGGGTCAGCTTCGACTGGTGGGCCGGCAAGCACACCCGGCATCACGCTAATCCCAACACCGAGGGCGCCGACCCGGACATCTCGGTCGGCGTGCTGGCGTTCACCGTCGCCCGGGCGCAGTCGGGACGAGGGGTGCAGCGGTTCTTTTTCCGCAACCAGGCCTACTTGCTCATCCCGCTGCTGTTCCTGGAGGCATTCGGCCTGCACGTGGCTAGTGTCCAGCGGGTGACAGGTCCGGACTGCCGGCGCCGGGCTTGGGAGGCGACGCTGCTCGCGGTGCATTTCGCTGCTTATCTCGGCGGGGTGTTCTTCGTGCTGTCACCGGTCAAGGCGGTGGTATTCATCGCCGTGCAGCAGGGCCTTTTCGGCTTCTACCTGGGCTGTTCTTTCGCGCCCAACCATAAGGGAATGCCGATCATCTCGGCCTCCGACGACATCGACTTCCTGCGCCGCCAGGTTCTCACCTCCCGCAACGTGCACGGCGGCTGGCTCACCGACTTTGCCCTGGGCGGTCTGAACTACCAGATCGAGCACCACCTTTTTCCGTCCATGCCGCGGCCTAACCTGCGCCGGGCGCAAGCGCTGGTAACCGCGTTCTGCGCCGACCTGGACGTGCCCTACGCGCAGACCAGCCTGCTCCAGTCATACGGTCAGGCCCTGAGCTACCTGGCCGAGATGGGCAAGCTGGCAGGCCCGGCCGTGTCCCCGGCCACTCAGGCCACTCCGGTCTCCGCCGAGTCCTGATCACCCGGGCCCGGGTGCAGGCGGCACCCGGGCCCGGGTGCCGCCTTAGGCTGGCTCCGGATCCGGGCTGAGAACCTGCTGGTGCTGGTGCCCCCAGGAGGAGTGCGGCGAGGCCGCTGACGATCCTGAACGCGCTGCGCCGGTAACGCCGACGGCGGCTGCCTTGTCGCGCAGCCGCCGTCGGGTTTACCGGCAATCCACAGCAGTATCAGGGCGGTGGTTAGCCCGGAAGTCCGCTTCCCGGAATGCCGTTGCTAGTTTCGGGATGCTGGTAGGAGAGCGGTCAGAGCTTGACCATCCGGGCGAACGGCGACAGGATCCGCACCCGGCGGGGCGCGAAGTCGACCACCACGGCGGTTTCGTCCTCAACCAGGATGACCCGGCCGAGGCCGTACTTCTCGTGAGTCACCAAGTCGTTCAGCTCGTACTGCTCCACGGGCGGGGGCGCGGGCGGAGGCTTGAAGGGACTCGAAGGCAGGTAGCGCCGATTCCCGGCGCTGGTGCTGTTCCCCATGATCAGTATGTACCTTTCGCGATCCCGGGCCAGCTGGAGGCGGGTTGGCCGGGGCTGACTGCCCAAGCGGGCTCTCCCGCAGGCCGAACCCGTAGTTTTTCTCCGTGCCGACTGTCATCAGGCCGAGGTGGATATCCCCGGCCAGGTCTGTTAGCTTCAGGCTGCCGAATGAGCCCTCGCGACGCCGCGTTCACCCGCCTTGGTCTCCGATCGCGATCGCGCTATACCTAGGCTAACGCACGGACGCCTCCGCGTGTGGCGCTAGTTTGCCCGAAAGCACCGGTACCCGGCCGGCATCCGGTCCGCGAGCCGCGCCTGAGTCACTTAAGTGAACACTATTCAGTATTAAGGTACTATGTTCACTCTATAGTGAACAGGGTTCACGGTCAAACCTTGGCCACCGGGAGACAGGCATGGCAGGACAGCAGACGGGCGACCCGGGCGCGCGCTCGCTGTGGTTCAAACCGCCGGACGACATGGAAAGCAGCCGCCGGGCGCTCACCCGCGACCGCGTCGTCGCCGAGGCTCTGGCGGTTATCAGCGCCGACGGGGCTCAAGGCCTCAGCATGCGCGCTATCGCCGCCCGTCTCGGCGTGGTGCCGGGCGCGCTCTACCGTTACGTCCGCAGCAAGGAAGAGCTGTACGACCTGGTCCTGGACGCGGTACTGGCCGAGGTCGACTGCCAGGCGGACCCCGGCACGCCCTGGGCCGCTCAGGTCGCCGCGCTCGCGCACCGGCTGCGCGCCGCCCTGGAAAGCCATCCCGGTATCGCCGCCCTGCTCAAGGCCCGCGACCCAGTCAGCCCCGCATCGCTGACCCTGGCTGAGGCATTCCTCGCGCCGCTGCTCGCGGCCGGCCTGCCCGGCAGCCGGGCCGCCCTGGCGTTCCGTCTCGTCTACGACTACACCGCCGGCTTCGCCCTTGGCGATCTCACCTCGCCTGCCGAGCAGCGGCTGCGCGACAGCACGAACCGGCGGGAACTGTACGCGTTTCTCCGCTCGCTGCCCGCCGACCGCTTCCCCAGTCTGGCCGAGCACGGTCCAGAGGCCTGGGCCGACGATCGCGACCAGCGCTTCGGCGCGGGCCTCGATACCCTGCTGCTCGGCCTGCAGGCCGAATTCTGATCCCCGGCACCGGCGGTGAAAGCGGATTCGCCGCCTGCGAGGTGAACGGAACGCTGCCGCAGCGCGAAATTCCGATCGAGCCCGCGCGGTACCGGCTTCCCGGGCCGTTCGTTTTGGCCGGTAACGCCGCCGGCGGCATCCGCAGTCCCGCGGTTAAGGCTAGCGGCTAGCCGGATTCGACGTCTCCCTATAGGCGCTGCTAACAGCTTCGCTTTTCGTGCCACCGCACGCCCGAAGCTTCGCCTGAAGCGTTTGCGAAACGGTACAACCTTGACACGCTGGACGGGTGCCAGTCCCGCGGGGCACCAAGCCCACGGGGGTGGCACACCACGAACCGCGAGAACGGAGCCGTACGTGGACGAGGCAATTATCGATGCTCCGGCCGACGCGGAGCTGCTCTCGGAGACCGTTACCTCCGTGGCACCAGGCACATCAGGGGCTTCCTGGACTTTTCCGGGTGGCGCACCGCAGGAGCTGTCCGACGGCGATCTGCTGGCGCGCTGCCAGGTGCACCCGCGCGGCAGCCCGCAGCGAGCGGCGGCCTGTGAGGTACTGGTGCGGCGGTACACGCCGCTGGTGCGGGCGTGCGTGCAGCAGTTCCGGAACAGCCCGGAGTCGGCCGAAGACCTGATGCAGGTGGGGTATCTCGGGCTGCTGAAGGCGATCGGCAACTACAACCCGGCGTTCGGGAACGGACTGCGGGCCTACGCGACGCCGTGTATCACCGGGGAGATCAAACGGCACTTCCGGGACAAGCGCTGGCAGGTCCGGGTGACCCGCCCGCTGCAGGAACTGCTGCTGGAGATGCGCGGCGCGACCGAAGACCTCACCCATGAACTGGGCCGGCTGCCCGGTGAGAGCGAGCTCGCCGGGCGGCTCGGGGTCACGCCTGAGGAACTGCGTGAAGCCCGGCGGGCCGGTGACGGGTTCAGTGCCCTGTCGCTGGACGCCCCGGCGGGCAGCGACGACGACTCGGCTGCCCTGGGCGACCTCCTCGGCCTGGATGACCCCGCGGTCGAGCAGGCGATGAACATGGAAGCGGTGGCGCAGCACTGGGCCGAGCTGCCCCGCCGCGAACAGCGGATCCTCATCTTGCGCTTCTACGGCAACCACACCCAGGAAGAGGTCGCCGCCCGGCTGGGACTGTCCCAGATGCACGTCTCCCGGCTGCAGGCCCGGGCACTGGCCCGGCTGCGGGGCCGGCTCCTCGGCTCCGACGGCCCGCTCCCCCGCCAGGACAAGACCGCCTGACCGGTGCCAGGCGGCGGGCGCGGGCAGCCGGCTCCCAGCCGTTCCCGCGGCCGGCGCGCGCGGCAAGTTTCAGAAAGTTGCCGGAAGACTCACCCGGAAGGGTTTTACGTGGTTGCTCCGGGTAGCGGGCGCACTCAACACCGCACAAGGAAGGGAGGTCAAGGATGTCCCAGTATTCGGAGTCCTATACGCCCCGCACCGGAGAATTCACGGCCGCGCCGTCCACTACCGACGTAGCGCGTGACCAGGCAGCCGACGTTGGCCAGCACGCCCGTGACGCAGGCGGCCAGGTCGCCCAGACCGCGACCGACCAGGCTCGGCAGGTGGCCGCGGAGACCGGTCGGCAGGCTCGTGATCTTTTCGGCGAGGCCCAGGGGCAGGCGCGCGACCAGGCGTCCGCCCAGCAGAAGAAGGTGGCGCAGCAGCTGCACACGGTCGCCGACGAACTCGGCCAGATGGCCGACAACGGCGGCCAGTCGGGCACGGCGACCGAATTCGCGCACCAGGCGGCGGGCCGGCTGCACGGTGCCGCTTCCTGGCTGGAGCAGCGCGAACCAGCCGACCTGCTCGAGGAGGTGCGCAGTTTCGCCCGTCGGCGCCCGGGCGCGTTCCTGATCGGGGCCGCGGTGGCCGGGCTGGCGGCAGGACGCCTGACCCGTGGCCTGACCGCCAACCGGAGCGACAACGCACAGCCCGGTACCGGTCCCGGCACCGCGGGTCCCGCGGCGACCACATCCGGTCTTGGCACCGGAGCCGGCCCGGTCTACCCGGTGGCACCGGAGCCCGTGTACGGCGACGTCCCGGTGTACCCGGCCGAGCCGGGTTATCTCGCGGGCACCGGGTTCGACGAGCCTTCCGCTCCGGTGTACCCGGCCGAGCCGGCCTATCCCGCGGGCAGCGAGCTCGGTGACCCCTCCGTCCCGACGTACCCGGCAGACCCGGTGTACCCGCCCGAGCCCGCGTACCCGGCTGAGCCGGGGACGGCACGCTACGAAGGGCCGCGATAACCATGACCCAGCCGCGAGCGGAAATGAACACCGTCCACGGCGCGACCAGCCAGGACATCAGCAACACTTCGGTCGGCGAGATGATCGGCCACGTGGCGCAGGACCTGTCGCTGCTGATGCGCCAGGAACTCGAACTGGCCAAGGCTGAGATCAAGCAGGAAGTCAGCAAGACCGGCAAGGCCGCCGGAATGCTCGGCGGGGCCGGCTTCGCCGGGTACATGGTGCTGCTGTTCGCTTCGATCGCCCTCTGGTGGGGGCTGTCCAACGTCATGGACCAGGGCTGGGCCGCGCTGATCGTCACCGGCATCTGGGCGGTCATCGGCGCGGTGCTGTTCGTGATCGGGCGCAACCGGCTGAAGCAGGTCAACCCGAAGCCGGAGCGGACTGTCGAGACGGTCAAAGAACTGCCGGACACGCTCAAGCCGGCGACGAGGAGCTAGACATGACCAGTGATCCAGATCAGATCCGCAGCAACATCGAGCAGACCCAGGCGAACCTCAGCGCCGACGTTGACGCGCTGGCCGAGAAGGTCACCCCGTCGCGGATCGTGGACCGGCGGGTGCAGCAGACCCGCTCGGCGGTAACTAGCCTGAAGGACTCAATTATGGGCACTACGGCGGACACAACCTCCACCATCAGCGGAGCGGCCGGCTCGGCGGCAGGCTCCGCGAAGGACGCGGCCGCCTCGGCCAAGGACACCCTGGCCGCGAAGGCGTCGTCAGCGGCCGACCTGGCCAGCTCTGCTCCGGAGCAGGCCCGCCGGCGTACCCGCGGTAACCCGCTCGCGGCCGGCCTGGTCGCGTTCGGCGCGGGCTGGCTGCTGTCATCCCTGCTGCCCGCCACCGCGCCCGAGCAGCAGGCGGCGGCACAGGTCAAGGACCTGGCGATGGAAAAGGGCAAGCCACTGGCACAGGAGCTGGGCCAGGCCGGGCAGGACGCCGCCCAGCAGCTGCGGGACTCGGCCCAGCAGCGGGCGCAGTCGGTCAAGGAGACGGCGACCGACGCCGCCTCGACGGTCGCCGGCGAGGCTCAGTCGCAGGCGTCCGACGTGGCCAGCCATGCTCAGGATGCCAAGGGCAAGGTCACCGAGCAGGCCCGTTCCAGCAGCTAAGAACTCCTCGCAGCAGAACGAGCCCCGGCGTTGCCACGCCGGGGCTCGTTCTGCGGTTAGCGGGCACTGCCCGGCCCGGACTACCGGGCTGGGTAGCG
This sequence comes from Trebonia sp., assembly GCA_036406335.1. Taxonomy (GTDB): domain Bacteria; phylum Actinomycetota; class Actinomycetes; order Streptosporangiales; family Streptosporangiaceae; genus Trebonia. The sequence continues at coordinate 7,972 of DASWUW010001057.1, read as the reverse complement.
CTCGCGGCGAACGGTGGTCCGGCGGCCCTTGATGCTGGCCTGCCGCAGCGCCGCGACTACGTCGTCGGCGGCCGACTCGGGCACCTCGACCAGCGAGAAGCGGTCGGCGATCTCGATCGCGCCGATGTCCCGGCCGTTGAGGTAGGACTCGCCGGTGATCGCGCCCACGAGGTCCTGGGGCCGGACTCCGGAGGAACGGCCGGTCCCCACGAAGAGACGGGTCGTGCCCTCCGTTGAGGGACGGCCGCGCCGCTGCTCGCGCCCGCCGCCCTCGCGGCCGCCCGCCTTGCGGGGGCCGCGGTCGTCGTCCGCCGGGTGCGCCTCGACCTCCGGCAGCTCTTCTTCCTCTTGCGGGTTCCCGGTCGCCTCGTGCGCCAGCTTGACCGCGGCGAGCGCCACCTCGAACAGGTCGAACTCCTCGCTGAGCGGCTCTATGACGGCCCGGAAGCCGTCGAGGTCGTCGTCCAGCAGGCTTTCCCGCAGCGTGGCGCGGGTCAGCTCCAGCCGCCGGGTACGCAGGTCGGCGACGGTCGGCAGCTTCTCGGTGGTGATCGGCCGCCCGGTCGCCCGCTGGATAGTTTTGAGCATCCGGTGCTCGCGCGGTTCAACCAGGGTGATGGCGGTGCCTTCCCGGCCGGCCCGGCCGACGCGCCCGATGCGGTGCACGTACAGTTCCGGCGCGCTGGGCACGTCGTAGTTGACCACGTGGGTGAGCTGGTCGACGTCGAGCCCGCGGGCGGCCACGTCGGTGGCCACCAGGAGGTCCAGGCTTCCGCTGCGCAGGCGGCCCATGACCCGGTCCCGCTGCTGCTGGTCCATACCGCCGTGCAGCGCCTCGGCGCGGTAGCCACGGCCGTTCAGGGTCTCGGTCAGCCGGTCCACCTCGTCCCGGGTCCGGCAGAACACCACCGCGGCGGCCGGCGCCTCCAGGTCAAGCACCCGTCCCAGGGCGGCGGGCTTGTGCCCGCGCGGCACGATGTAGGCGGTCTGCCGCACCAGCAGGTCGTCGGGAGACGCCGACGCCTCGCGGCCGAGTTCGACCCGGACCGGGTCACGCAGGTAGCGGCGCACCAGCCCGCTGATCCGGGGCGGCATGGTCGCCGAGAAGAGCGCGGTCTGCCGGTCCTCGGGGGTGTGGCCCAGGATCGACTCGATGTCCTCGGCGAAGCCCATGTCGAGCATCTCGTCCGCCTCGTCGAGCACGACGACCTGGAGGCTGCCCAGCTTCAGCGTGCCCCGGGTGATGTGGTCGAGCGCCCGTCCGGGGGTCGCTACCACCACGTCGACGCCACGCTCGAGGGCTCGCAGCTGCCGGCCGATCGGCTGGCCGCCGTAGATCGGCAGCACGCGGGCACCCATCTCGTGCCCGTAGCGGTGCATCGCCTCGGAGACCTGCATCGCGAGCTCGCGGGTAGGTACCAGCACCAGGGCGATCGGCTCGGACCGGGCGCCCGCGTCGAGGAGCCGCTGCAGGACGGGGAGCGCGAACGCGGCCGTCTTGCCGGTGCCGGTCGCAGCCTGGCCGACCAGGTCGCGCCGCTCCAGCAGGGGCGGGATGGCCTCCCGCTGGATCGGCGTCGGCTCCTCGTAACCAAGGCCGGCCAGCGCCCGGCACAGTTCCGGGGCCAGCTTCAGCTCGGCGAAGCTGCTGATACTGCTGTTGTTGGCTTCGGTCATGAAGAACCACCTTGCTCGAAAAGCACCTTTGATTCGGCACTGGTTGACGCCCTGGGCCACGGGAGGACAGCGTGACCCGGCCGGGGCTCATTCAGCGCAGCGGTGACTTTCCTGCCACCCGCCAGATCATGGCGACGGCTGTCAATCGAGCTCGGCCACCGTCGCGGCGGATTGCCACCGCGACGGGTATAACGCGGGCCGGCTCCCGACGCGACTTCTCCAGTCTGGCGAAGGGGGCGCCCGCAACATCGTTCTCTGCGCGCGCGCTACTCGCGATCACACAAGACAACTACGACCGTACCTTACAGCCAAGCCGGCGCTCGGTTCATTCCCGCTGAGCGCGGGCCGCCTCCGTTCGGAGTCTTCCGGCCGGTCCCCGCCGTACGCGGGCCGCGGGGGCCGGGGGAATCAGCACGCGTCCGTTCGGGCTGTTGCTCCTGGTATCAGCAACGAGCCAGGAGGCAATAATGGAGCTGGGGCGTTACGGAGTATTCGGGCACCGGACCGGGCTGACGACGGACCGGGTCCGCGAGCTGGAATCGCTCGGCTACGGGACGGTCTGGGAGGGCGGCTCGCCGCCCGCCGACCTCGCCCACGTCGAAGCGATGCTGGACGCGACCAGCACCATCAGGGTCGCCACGGGCATCGTCAACGTCTGGACGGCCGACGCGGCCGAGATCGCGAAGTCGTACCACCGCATCGAGGCGGCGCATCCCGGGCGCTTCCTGCTCGGCGTCGGAGTCGGCCACCCCGAGTCCAACGCCACCTATCACTCGCCGTACCAGACGCTGGTGGAGTATCTCGACGTGCTCGACGCCGAAGGCGTCCCGGCGGAGCGGCGCGTCCTGGCGGCGCTCGGCCCGCGGGTGCTGCGGCTGGCCGCGGCGCGGTCGGCCGGCGCGCACCCCTACCTGGTCACCCCGGAGCACTCCCGGCAGGCGCGCGAAATCCTCGGCCCGGACAAGCTGCTGGCGCCCGAACAGCGGGTGGTCCTGGAGACGGACCCGGCCCGCGCCCGGGCGCTCGGGCGGCCGTCGGTAGTCAAGCCCTACCTGGGGCTGACCAACTACACCGCGAACCTGCAGCGGCTCGGCTTCAGCGAGCAGGACGTGGCCAGCCCGGGCAGCGACCGGCTGATCGACGCCCTGGTCGTCTACGGCGACGACGCGGAGATCAGGCGGCGTTTCGAGGAGCACTTCCAGGCCGGCGCCGACCACGTGGCCGTCCAGCTGATCGCCGGGCCCGGCACCGATACCGGCGCCGGGTTCCGCCGGCTGGCCGGGCTGCTGTCCCTGTCCCCGAGTTCCTAAGGCTTAGCGCGGGCGGCGCCCCAGCGGTTCCAGTGCACGACCTCTTCCACCGGTCGCCGCTTGGGCTCCGCCCACCGCCCCCGGGCCGGGTAGCCCAGCGGGATCAGCGCCATGGTCAGCGCGTCCGGCGGCAGCCCGAGCAGCTCCCGCAGCTCGTCCTCGTGACCGCCGTAGAGGGTGGTCAGCGAGGATCCGATGCCGTAGGCACGCGCGGCCAGGCAGAGCTGCTGGACCGCGCCGTAGATGGACGACCCGACCCGGGGGCTGGTGGCGTCGGCCGCCTGCCGCAGCACCGGGAAGACCCATACCGGGGCCTCCTCGAGGTGCTGCGCCAGGTGCTCGGCCCCGAGGAACCCGCGCGGGCTCAGCGCCGCGCCGGCCGCGCCGGCCAGGATGCGCTCCCGGTGCCGGCCGTAGGCGGCATCCCAGTTCTCCCGGTACCAGCCCGCCACCCGCGCCTTGACCTCCGGGTCGGTGACCACGACCCAGCCCCACTGCTGGGCGTTGCCGCCGGACGGGCCGCGGATCGCGGCGTCGAGGATCGCCCAGAGCACGTCCTCGGGGATCGGGTCGGCCGCCAGATAACGGCGGGAGGGGGTGGAATGCAGCGCCTCGAGGGCGCTCAGCGGCTGCCCGGCGGCAGGTTCTCCAGTCGACGGTGACGTCATCGGCCCTCCAGTAGTAGACCGCTGACGATCATCCCATATAACCCGGCGGCGCCGCGTTCGCCGACCGGCCGGCGGCGCAGGCCCGGGTTCAGCATGGCCGGCGGCAGGTAGGCCTGGTCGAGCGGGCCGACGTCGGTGCCGGGCGGCACGATCTCGTCGATCTGGTCCAGGATGTCGTCTCCGAGCGTGACGTCGGCGCTGGCGAGCAGGTCGTCGAGCTGCTCCGCGGTGTGCGGCCCGAGGAGCGCGCTGGTCACGCCGGGATGGGCGATCGCGAAGGCCAGCGCGAGGTGGGTCAGCGGCAGGCCGGCCTTCTCGGCCAGCGGGATGAGCTGCTCGACGACGTCGATCCGGCGCTCGTCCGCCAGGTGCCGGAACAGGCCCGCCCGGCGCAGGTCGGTCGGCTGGCCCTTGCGGACCCGGCCGGTGAGCATTCCCTGCCCGAGCGGTCCCCAGACCAGGATGCCCATGCCGTAGCGCTGCGCGACCGGCAGCACCTCGCGCTCGATGCCGCGGCTGAGGATCGAGTAAGGCGGCTGATCGGTGCGGAACCGCTCCAGGCCGCGCCGCTCGGCGACCCACTGGGCTTCGACGATGTCGGACGCGGGCAGGGCGGACGTCCCCACCGCGCGGACCTTCCCGGCGTGGATCAGGTCGGAGAGCGCGGACAGCGTTTCCTCGATGTCAGTGGCCGGGTCCGGCCGGTGGAGCTGGTAGAGGTCGATGTAGTCGGTCTGCAGGCGGCGCAGCGAGTTCTCCACCGCGGTCATGATCCAGCGCCGCGAGGCTCCCTGGTGGTTGGGGTCGTCGCCGGCCGGGCGGCTGAACTTGGTGGCCAGGACGACGTTGGCGCGGCGCCCCTTGAGCGCCTGCCCTACGGTGACTTCGGACTCGCCGTAGGCGTCGGAGGTGTCGATGAAGTTGATCCCCGCGTCCAGGGCCCGGTGGATGATGCGGGCCGAGTCCGCCGGGTCGGGGTTCCCGATAGACGTGCCGAGCGCCAGCGCGCCCAGCGCGTAGGGACTGACCTTGATGCCGGTCCGGCCGAGGGTGCGGTACTGCATAAGGTTCTCCCGGGAGCACGGCCGAGGCCCGGCCGCGTGCTGCGGGCCGTATCCTCGACCTAAGCGGAACTCTTTTCCGGAACTATACGGAATAACTTTCCGTTTCGTCAGCAGGCGGGAAAGGAGCGTGATGACGGAGAACCCGGCGCCGCGGCGGCTGCGGGCCGATGCCCAGCGCAACCTCAGCTCGCTGCTCACGGCGGCGAAGACCGTCTTCGCCGCCTCCGGGGTGGACGCCCCGGCCAAGGAGATCGCCGACTTGGCCGGCGTCGGCGTGGGCACCCTCTACCGGCACTTCCCGCAGCGCTCAGACCTGGTCAAGGCGGTCCTGGAGCACGAAATCGACGCCCTCGCCGCGGCCGCCCCGGCGCTGGCCGCGGCCTGCGCGCCGGGGACCGCCCTCGAGCAGTGGCTGTACCGCTATACCGAGTTCCTGGGGACCAAGCAGGGATTCGCCGCCGCGCTCCACTCGGGCAATCCGGCCTTCGACGCGCTGCCCGGTTACTTCTTCCAGCGAACCGGGCCCGCGCTCGGTTCGCTGCTGGAGGCCGCCGCCGCGGCGGGCGAGATCCGCGTCGGCGTCAGCGCCGACGACCTGCTGCGAGCGGGCGCCCTGCTCAGCCAGCCCCGGCCCGGTACCGGGCCGGGCTACGCCCAGCGCATGGTCACCCTGCTCATCGACGGACTACGCTACGGCGCCGGCCAGGGTCAGGAAAACCGGCCCTCAGCCGGGGAGCTCCGGCGGAGATGCCGGTAGCTGGTATAGCCCAGCAGGGCAGAGAACAGGTCGGCCTGGTCGTAGAGTCTCAGCCGGTTCATGGTCGCCAGCAGCGGAAGCAGCCCGTCCTGCTTCCCCATGTCGTCCGGGGCCGGGCGCCGGTCGCTGAAATGCGCGATGACCCGGTCCGCGAGTTGCCCGGCATGATCGCGCAAGCCCAGCCGGTCGAGCAGGCTCAGGAAGTCGGCCACCGCGTACGGGTCATCCAGCGGAAGCACCCGCGACGCGATGCCGCCCCAGTCCGCGTACGGGACCGCGGGCGGGATCTCAACGTCCTGGTTCTCCGAATGGGCCTGGTCTATCCGGTCGAGGACGGCCTCGAGCTCCGCGCAGCGCTGGTCGGCGCGGTCAGAGCGAGACCGGGCCAGCGCCAGGTCCCGGCCGAGCTTTTCGATTTCCTCGACCAGCCGCGCGTATTCCGCGTCCAGGGTGGCCCGCAGGCGGTTCCTGTCCTCGGTGAGTTCCTGGATCTCCCGGTTGCGCCCGGACAGCTGTTCCTCCAGCGCCCGGGCGTAGCGCTCCGCTTCCAGCCTGCCGGTGAGCGCGACCTCCAGCTCATCCTTGACCAGCCGCACCCGGTACTCGTGCGGGTGCGCGGCCTCCAGGGCGCGCATCTGGAGACTCGTCAGGTACTCGCGCACGGCGGGAGTGACCGGCCGTCCGTAGCTCTCCAGCGTGGCCAGCAGCATGTCCAGGAAGTGACGCTCACCGGGGACGCGGTGGCCGCTGAGGTACCTGGAAACGGTGCCCTTATCAAACGGGTGCAGCACGGCGAACTGGCCCATCGACAGCCCGGTGGCCTGCCAGAACGCCCGCAGCTCGTCCACCCACACCCGGACCTCGGGCCGAAGACCGGGATCCAGCGGCTTCAGTGCGGAGGCCGGCAGGCAGGATATCTCGGACATACACCTATCATCGGTGATCAATCGACCGCCGTCAGTTACCCGGGCCGAAAAGTGTTGCCAACATTCGCAACGGGCCGTTGCAGCCGCGCGCAACCCCCCGCCGCTGTGGCTTCCTGGTAAGCGAGCGCCAGCCGTCCGTGGCGGGTGACCCGAGGGAGATGAGGGAGCGGCACCATGACCGCGCCTGCTAGCTGTGACACCCGCCTCCGGAAAAATAGCGTCGCGCCGGGGAAGCCGTCCCCCTTCATCACGTGGTGGTCCCGCCAGTTCCGGGGCGGCGCGGATCAGGTTCTCGAGGTCCGGAGCTGGCTCAAGGACCTGCTGCCGGCCTGCGCCGCCCGTTCGGATGTACTTCTGCTGGCCAGCGAGCTGTGTACCAACGCCATCGTCCACAGCCGCAGCGGGGAGGCCGGCGGCCAGTTCAGCGTGGATATCGACTGGTCGCCCACCCTGGTCCGGGTCGTGGTCGGGGACCAGGGCTCGGCCCGGGCCCCGGTAATAGCCGCCCGGGCCGGCGACGCGGCCCGGTGGGGCGAGTCCGGGCGGGGACTGCTGCTGGTCGACGACCTGGCGGATGACTGGGGCACGGCCAGCCGCCCGAACCGCCGCTGGGTGTGGGCCGACGTCGGGTGGCGAGCCCGGGGCGGCCCGCTGCTAGCGGCTCCCGGGGGCCTGGACGCGGCCATCGCGAGCAACACGATGATCCGCAAGGCCTTCCCGGGGACCTCGGTCTGGTGGGGTCACCTGACCGAGGCCTGGTGGGCGGCCGTCCCCGGGCCCACGAACACTCACGGCCTGATCTGCGCGCCCACCCGCGACAGTCTGTTCCACTCCCTGGTGCGCACCTACCCGCACGCTGCGGGGTGAGAACCAGGCCCAGCGCCCGGCCAGGTCGGCGGGGACGGAGTCTGACTACAAGTGAGACGCGGGACCTGGGGGCCGGGCCCGACAATGGACCATGATCTGGACCGCCGGTCGTAACCAGCAGCTGGGCGAGCTGATCGCCGAAGTCTTCCAGAGCGCCGGGCCGGTGCCGCGCGAGTACCGCGCGGTTATCGCCGGCGGTCCGCCGGGCGCGGACAAGGCGGCCGCCCTGGAGCAGCTCGGCACCGACCGGTCGCAGTTCCTGACGATCAGCGTCGGCGCTGTACTCACGCGGATGGCCGCCCGCGGCCTTGTTCCCCCGGTCGCCGGACGGCCGCCGCTGGCCGGGGCCGAGCTGGTCCACGCCGAGGCCCGGCGCGTAGCCAAGCGGATCGGGCTGGTGGCGGTCAACAACGGCTGGAACATCATCCTGGACGTGACGCTGGCCTCCCGGACGTCCGCCGAGTCCTGGACGTACACCCTGCGGTTCGCGGACTACTCGGTCACCGCGGTGTACGCCGGACTCGACCCCGGGGAGTCGGTCCGCCGGGCGGCCGCCGCGTACCGGCACGACGAGGACGAGTACCAGCAGGGACGCGGTTTCGGGGGCCGTCCGCTGCCCCCGGACGCGATCGAGGCCCTGGCCGGGCCGGCCGCCGCGGCGGCCCGGGGCAGCATCCGCTGGGTCTCCGGCGCCGAGCCGGCC
>DASWUW010001056.1:0-5632 GCA_036406335.1 Trebonia sp. | reverse complement strand
ACACCTACATGCTGATCATGAGCGCGCAGGTGAACCTGGCCGTGTTCGGCGTGTTCCTCACCCTGGAGCTCACCGAGATCCTCCTGGCCATCGGGAACTTCCACGACGGCGGCACCGGCGGCATCAGCCAGGCTGGCGGTTACCTCGGCATCATCACCGCCCTGGTCGCCTGGTACACCTCGGCGGCGGGCGTGGCCAACGGCCTGAACGGCAGGCTCAGGGTCCCGGTCGGCCGGCCGCTGCTCTGACCGCGCCGCGCGTTCCCCGTCGTTACCGGGGAACGCGCGCACCGGTCCCCTCTGCGCACCGGTACCGTTAGGCCCGTTGGCCGCCACGGTACCGGTGCGACAGGAGGATCGGCTGTATGCAGGCGTACGACGGGTCGCAGCTCGACCTGTCCGCTCAGGTGGCCCTGGTGCGGGCCAAGGCCAGGCCGTGGAGATCGATCATCGCGTTCGTGCTCGCGGTCGCGGCGGCGGGCACGTCCGGCTGGGCGCACAGTCACTTCCGTCATTTCTTCGACGGCGGCGCGGGCGTGAGCCAGATCATCGCCGCCGCCGCCGCCGTCGCCTTCCTGGTGTTCGCCAGCGTCGCCGTCATCGGTCTGTCGGGCAAGGCCCGGTCGGTGCTCGAGCCGGTCATGGGCGTCTCGCACGCCGCGGTGGTCCGGTATGCGCTGGTGCTTATCGGGGCGGTCACCACCCTGCTGGTCACCCTCGACCTGTTCCGCGTCCCGGTCGGCCAGCTACTGCTCGGCGGGGCGCTCACCAGCGTCTTCGTCGGTATCGCGGCGCAGCAGGCGCTGGGTAACGTCTTCGCCGGCCTGGTCCTGCTGCTGGCCCGCCCGTTCAAGGTCGGCGACGCCATCCGGCTGCGGGCCGGCGCCCTGTCCGGGGAGATCGACGGCACGGTGTCGGAAATCGGGATCACCTACGTGCGGCTGTCCTGCGCCGGCGGCGACGTGTCGGTGCCCAACTCGCAGGTGCTCAACGCGGTGGTGGGCCCGCTGCCGGCGGGCGACTACCCGGTGCCTCCGCCGCCACCGCCGCCCCTGGCCTGGCCCGTTGCGGAGCCAGCGGCTGGTCCCGCCGTTCCCGGTCTGGCTGTCCCCGGCTCAGCCGACGGGGCGTCGGCCGGCCCGGTGGACACCGCCGGGGGGGCGGGCGGCGGGCACCGCCCGGGGCCGGGCGGTGAGTAGTAGTCAGCCAGAAAAGCCGGCTAGCCGGCTTTCCTGGCCGCGTACAGGGACAGCCCGGGGATGCGCAGCATCCGCACTTTGCGCGGCGGGGCGAAGCCCGCGTCCGCCAGCCAGCCGGACAGCTCTCCGGACGTGTGGACCCGGGCGCCCGAGCTGAGGTAGACGAACAGCGCGAGCACGTTGGCGTGGGCCGGCGCGCGGCGGCCGCGCTCGGCGAAGACGTCCAGCACGGCCAGGGTGCCGCCCGGGTTCAGGGCGGCGGCGGCCCGGCGGAACAGGGCGGCGGCGGCGTCGGGCCCGAGGTGGTGCACCAGGTTGAAGCAGAGCACCGCGTCGTACCCGCCGCCGAGGTCCGCCGTGGTCGCGTCGCCGTCCCGGAACCGCACCCGGTCGGCCAGCCCGGCCCCGGCGATGATCTCCCGGCCGACCGCGGCACTGCCGGGCAGGTCGAGAACCGTCGCGGTCAGCCCGGGGTGCCTGCGGCACAGGCTGGCGGAGTACCAGCCGTGCCCGCCGCCGATGTCCAGCAGGGTCCGCGGGTGCCCCGGCAGGGGGAGTTTGCGGGCGACCTCGCCCGCCGACAGCCGGGCCAGCTCCAGCTGGCCGCTGATGTAGCGCCGCCAGTACGGGTCAGCGGGCGGCGCCGTGTGCGAGCCTGAAGTGATCCCGGTCCGGGTGGCTTCCTCCAGGCCCTCCCACCAGGGCCAGTAGTCGGCGGTTCCCGCCACGTACCCCGCGACGGACAGCGGCGAGGCCGGGTCGAGCCAGCGGCGGGACCGCCGGGACAGCCGGTACCGGCCGCCCCGCTCGGACACGTGCCCGGCCGAGCGGAGGCAGTCGAGCAGCAGCCGGGTGGGCTCGGGTTCGAGGTTCAGGTCGGCGGCAACCCGGGCCGCGCTGGCCGGCCCGGCCGCCAGGCGGCCGGTGATCCCGGTCCGCACGCCCGCGACCAGCATCCCCGAGGCGGCCATACCGCCCCAGGCCTCGGCCGCCGCTTCCGGAACCAGTCCGGCGCGCAGCGCCAGCCACTCGGCGGGGTTGGCCCCCCGCAGCCCAAGCCTCACGCTTTAGAGTAGTTTAGGGCCATACGGACGGGGGCCAATGTTCAGCATCCGCGCGCTGGTTTCCGCTAGTCACCTAGGTCCCTGCCTCGCTATCACGGCGATGGCGACCGTCCTGGCGGCCGAGGCGGCGCCGCACGGAATCGGGCCGGCCCTCGTCGCGCCGGCGATGCTCGCCGGGCAGCTCTCGGTCGGCTGGTCCAACGACGCGTGCGACGCGCCGCGCGACATCGCCGCCGGCCGGACTGATAAGCCCGTGGCCCGCGGCGAGATCAGCGTGCGGGCCCTGTGGACCGCGGCGGTCGTCTCGCTGCTCGCCGGGCTGGTCCTGTCGGCCGCGATCAGCCTGGTCACGCTGGGGGTCAATGCCCTCCTCATCGCGGCCGCGTGGGCCTACAACCTCGGCCTGAAGTCGACCGCCTGGTCCGGGCTGATGTACCTGCTCGGGTTTGCCCCGCTGCCCGCCTACGCGACCTCGACGCTGCCCGGCCAGCCGGCACCGCGGCTGGTGGTCTGCGTGGCGGCCGGGCTGGTGGGCCTGGGCGCCCACTTCGCCAACGTGCTGCCGGACCTGACCGCGGACCTGCGCTCGGGGGTGCGCGGCCTGCCGCAGCTGGTCGCGGCCCGCTGGGGGCCGGGTGCGGCACGGGCCGCCGCCCTGGTGCTGCTGCTGTCCGCCTCGGTGCTGCTGGTCGTGGCGGCCAGCCCGGGCCGGCGGTGGATCGCCGCCGCCGGGCTGGGCGGCTCGTGCCTGCTCGCGCTGGCCGGCGCCTTCGGGCACGGCCGGACCCCGTTCCGGGCCGCGCTCGCCATCGCGGGGGCAGACGTCGCGGTATTCGTGCTCGGCGCCGACGCACTCACCACGGCGCACCTGTCCGGCGGCGCGGGCTGATGTCACGGATCAGGGCGGTCCGCTCGGCGTTCCCCGCCTACCGGTACCCCCAGGACGAGTTGACCCGGGCGGTCACCGTCATCGCGGACGCCGCCGGCGGCCTGCGGCCCGGGCAGCGCCGGCTGCTGGAACGGCTGCACGCCAACGCCGGGGTCGCCACCCGGCACACGGTGCTGCCCCTCTCCGGGTACGAGCCGGCCGGCGGCCCGGACCGGGCAGGCGGGCCGGGTGCCGGCGCGGCCCAGGCCAACGACCGCTACATCGGGGAAGCGACCGCGCTCGGGGAGCGCGCGCTGCGCTCCGCGCTGGCCGCCGCGGGACTCGAGCCGGACCAGCTCGACCTGCTGATCGTCACGTCGGTGACGGGCGTAGCGGTGCCGTCGCTCGACGCCCGGTTCATCCCGCTGCTCGGGCTGCGGCCGGACATCAAACGGCTCCCGGTCTTCGGGCTCGGGTGCGTGGCGGGAGCGGCGGGCCTGGCCCGGCTGCACGACTACCTGCTCGCCTGGCCGGGGCACACCGCGGCCCTGCTGGCCGTCGAGCTGTGCTCACTGAGCTGGCCCAGGACCGAGGTGACGACCGCCGACCTGGTGGCGAGCGCGCTGTTCGGCGACGGCGCGGCCGCCGTGGCCGCGGCCGGCGAGGACGTGCCCGCTCCGGCCCGGGGCGGGCGGCTCCCCCGGGTGCTCGCCACCCGGAGCGAGGTCTACCCCGACAGCGCCGACACGCTGGGCTGGCGGCTCGGCGCGGACGGCTTCCGCATCGTGCTGACGGCGGAGCTCGCCGACGTGGTCGAGCGCCGGCTGAACGGCAGCGTCACGGAGTTCCTGAGCCAGCACGGGCTGACGCTCGACGACGTCAGCAGCTGGATCTGCCACCCGGGCGGGCCGAAGGTCCTCGACGCGGCGCAGCGGGCCCTCAAGCTGCCCGACAGCGCGCTCGCGGCCAGCCGCCGGTCGCTGTCCGAGGCGGGCAACATGTCATCGGTGTCGGTGCTGCACATCCTGGAGCTGATCGCCGGCTCCGACCCGCCCGCGGCGGGATCCTTCGGGCTGATGATCGGACTCGGGCCCGGCGTGAGCGCCGAGCTCCTGCTGCTGAGGTGGTGACGCCGTGACCGTCTACTGGGTACTGCTGTCCGCCATCGCGGGCGAGCGGGTGGCCGAGCTCGTTGTCTCCGCCCGGCACGCCAACGGGCTGGTGCGGCGCGGCGGCACCGAGTACGGCCGGAGCCATTTCCCGGTGATGGTCGCGCTGCACACCGGGCTGATCGCCGGCTGCGTGCTGGAGCCCCTGCTCGCGCACCGGGAGTTCATCCCCGCGCTCGGCTGGCCGATGCTGGCCGTTACCGTGGCCGCGAACGGGCTGCGCTGGTGGTGCATCGCCACCCTCGGCGGCCGCTGGACGGCACGGGTGATCGTTTTGCCGGGCGCGCCGCTGGTCCGGTCGGGACCGTACCGCTGGTTCACCCACCCGAACTACGCCGCCGTCATCATCGAGGGTGCCGCGCTGCCGCTGACCGGGTCGGCCTGGATCACGGCGGGCGCTTTCACCGCGGCTAACGCGGTACTGCTCGCGGTGCGGATCCGGTGCGAGACCGGGGCACTGGCGGCGGCCGCGCCGCGGCCCGCCGAGACCGTCGCCCAGTGATCGACGTGCTGGTAGCCGGCGGCGGTCCGGTGGGCCTGGCTACGGCGATCGGCTGCGCTCAGGCGGGGCTGTCGGTCGCGGTCGCCGAGCCGCGGGCTGTCCCGGTCGACAAGGCCTGCGGCGAGGGCGTGATGCCCGCGGCGGTGCGGCGGCTCGCGGCGCTGGGCGTGACGCCGGACGGCTACCCGCTGCACGGTATCCGGTACCTCGACGCCTCGCACCGGGCCGAGGCGCCGTTCCGGGACGGCGCCGGCCTCGGCGTCCGCCGCACGGTTCTGCAGGCCGCCCTCGCCGCGCGCGCCGCCGCGCTCGGCATTCCTGTCCTGCCCGCCCGCGTCACTTCCTTCGACCGCTATCCCGGCCACGTCGGCGCGGCCGGCGTCGAGGCTCGCTACCTGGTGGCGGCCGACGGGCTGCACTCGCCGATCCGCCGCGCCCTGGAGCCGTCCGGCCGGCCTGACCCGTCCCCGCCCCGTTACGGCCTGCGCCGGCACTACCGCATCACCCCGTGGACCGACCTGGTCGAAGTGCACTGGGCGGCCAGTTCCGAGGCGTACGTGACGCCGGTCGCGAGCGACCTGGTGGGCATCGGCCTGCTGTTCGCCGTCCCGGGCCGGAACCGCCGGGGCGGCGTAGACCGCGGCCCGGGCGGCGGCTTCGACACCCGCCTGTCGGCCTTTCCCGCGCTGCTCGACCGCCTCGGCGGCGCCGTTCCGGCCAGCGAGGTCCGCGGGGCCGGCCCGCTGCGCCAGACCGTGCGCCGCCGGGTCTACGACCGGGTGCTCCTCGTCGGCGACGCGTCCGGCTACCTGGACGCGCTCACCGGGGAAG
>DASWUW010001055.1:0-2173 GCA_036406335.1 Trebonia sp. | reverse complement strand
CCGGACGGCCCGGCCTGCACCGCCAGGTGAGTGGCGCTGCCCTGCAGGATCTGCGACCAGGGCAGGAACCACTCGGTCCAGCCGTTGTCCCAGTTCCCGGCCTTGGCGCTGCTGGTGATCGTGACCGGATCACCTGGAATGGCCAGGTCGTAGAAGATCTTGGCGTCCTCCGGGGGCAGGTTCACGCAGCCGTGGCTGACGTTGGAGACCCCCTGGTTGACCACCGACCACGGCGCCGAGTGGTAGTAGTCGCCGCTGAAGGTGAACCGGACCGCATAGCTGACCAGCTCGTTGTAGTAGCCCGGGGAACCCTTCTTGCCGCCGCCGATCATGCGCACCGGATTGGCCTTCTCGACGGTCAGGTAGGTGCCGTTGGGCGTGGGGGTGACGGTCTTCCCGGTCGAGATGGGCCAGGTGTAGGTCAGCTTGCCGCCGACGTAGACCTTGGTCTGGTGGCGGCCGGTGTTGGCCACCGCGACGACCGACTGGCCGATGCTGAACGTCTGGGAGAGGTCGTGGACGCCGTACACGCCGTGAGCGCCCTCGACGCCGTCCAGGTGGCTGCTAAAGCTGACCGTGGTGTCCGCGGGCCAGTAGTCCCGCGGCCGGAAGTCCAGCTGCTCGCTCCCGTCCCAGTACCAGGCGCCGGTCACCGGCTTGGAGGTGGTGAGCGTCAGGGCCTGCTCGACCGCCTTCTTGTCGGTGATCGGATGGTCGAAGGTCAGCATGATCGGTATGCCCACCCCGTAGGTGGCGCCGGAGCCCTCGAAGATCTCGGTGTGGAACACAGCCGACGGCTTTAGCGTGCGGAAGCTGCTGGCGGCGGTTACCGGGTGGCCCGCGGGGTCGCTGCCGGAGACGTTCACCTGGTATGACTGCCCGGTCGGGAGCGCGTAGGTGCTGTGCCAGCGGGTGCCGCCCGCGCTGAGCGTGCCGGCCACGGTGCCGGTGCCCGCGGTCTTGACCGTGACCGCGCCGATCTTGCCGCCGCTGACCGCGCTGACCGTGATGCCGTCCGCCGGGCTGGCGTCCTTGGTGCCCGTCGCCGGGGAGATCTGCAGGTACCGGGCCGCCGCGGTCGCGGACCTGGCGGCGGACCCGCCGGCGACCGCGGACGGGTCGAGCTTGCTCGCCACCGGCGTGCTGCCCTGGCAGGCGGTAGCCAGCAGCGCCGCGGCGGCGACGGCGGCGACAGCGGCGAGCCCGCGGGCCCGCCGGGCGGTCCGGTCCGATGTCGTGCGTCGGCTCCCGTACACGGTCAATCGGTCTCCTGTCGTAAGAACAACTAGCTTATCGGCCCGCCGCCGCCCCGGCGGCGGGGCTGGCCGCGGCGGGTACGGGCGGCGGCGAGCGCGACGGCGAGCGCGGTCGCGGCGACGATTGCCCATTCCGGGCCCGCCCCGGCCCGTTCGGCCAGGGTGGCGGAGGTGAGCAGCGGGACCCGCGCTTCCAGCTCGGCCTGCTGCCAGGTGCCGCTGCTGGCGATCAGCCGCCCGTCGGGCGCGATGATCGCGCTGTACCCGGTGGTGGACGCGACGACGACCGCGCGGTCGAACTCGACCGCGCGGATACGCGCCATGGCCAGCTGCTGGCCGCTCTCCCCGGTCTGTCCGTCCCGCTCGAAGGTGGCGTCGTTGCTCTGCATCGCCAGCAGGTTCGCCCCGGCGGCGACCTCGGAGCGGGCCAGGTCGTCAAAGGCGACCTCGTAGCAGATGACGTCGCCCAGCCGGATCTGGCCGACGGGGAAGACCACGGTGGCGTGCCCGGGCACGAAGTCGGTCGGCTGGAGCTGGGTCAGCGAGGTGACCTTGCTGATAAGGCTGCGGAACGGGATGTACTCGCCAAACGGGACGAGCCGCCGCTTCACGTAGCTCGTCGTCGGTCCCCGGCCTGGCAGCCAGAGCACCCCCGCGTTGCGCACCGGGTCCTGCAGCACCGCCCCGACCAGGATGGGGCGGCCGATAGCGCTGGCCGCGCCCGCGATCTCCTGGTAGATGGGCGGGTACTGGCGGGGGTCGATGTCGGTGGAGTTCTCCGGCCAGACCACCAGGTCCGGCCGGGGCCGGGCGCCCGCGGCCACCCGGGCCGCCAGCTTCTCGGTGGCGGTAGCGTGGTTCAGGGTGACCTGCAGCTCGTCCAGCTGGGCCTGCAGCGACCGCGCGCGGGGCACGTT
>DASWUW010001054.1:0-2647 GCA_036406335.1 Trebonia sp. | reverse complement strand
GGCCCGCCCGACCTGCTCGGCGGTACAGCCGAGCACCGTGTTGAGCATCGGCGGGGTGTGCACCGCGCGGTTGATCGCCGGGTGCGCGCACACAAGCATCAGTTCCAGCCGCCGGTCGGGGATGGAGTCGACGTCAAGGTCATCCAGTGGCGCCAGTACGTCCCGGGCGGCGTCGAGGGGAACGGTCCGCTGCGCCCGGGCGGACTTCCACTGGTCGCGCAGCCGGTTGCGGGCGACGGTCAGCAGCCAGGCGTCGGGGCGGCCCGGCACCCCCGGCCCGGGCCAGGTCCGCAGGGCCTGCTCGAACGCATCGGCCAGCGCCTCCTCCGCCGCGGCGAGGTCGCTGGCGGAGACGGCCAGCAGGTCTACCACCGCGGCGGCCCGCAGCCTAGAACGACTGCCCGCCGACGTCCACCTGGCCGTTGGCGACCAGCCAGGTCAGCGCCTCGTGGAGCGCCTGCAGGCTGCTGTAGCGGGGGGCGTAGCCGAGCACCGCCCGGGCCCGGTCGATGCTCGCGGCGATACTGCGGAAGGTGTGCTCGCGGGTGATTTGGGCGTGCTCGGCGCCGGCCTGCCGCTCGAAACCGGCCCAGTCGGCCAGGTCCAGCCTCGGCTCGCGGCCGAACCAGGCCGCCACTCCCGTGGCGAGCCCGCGCAGCGTCATCGCCTGCTCGGCTACCACGTGGAAACTGGACCCGATCGCGGCGGGCCGGGTCAGGGCGCGCTCGAAGGCCTGGGCGACGTCGTCGGCATGGACGTGCCCCAGGACGCCGAGTCCGTGGTCGGGCAGGGCGAGGGACTGCCCGGTGGCCAGCCGGGTCCACACGGACGGGTCCAGGTTGCCCGCCGGCGTGATGACGGGCCAGCCCGGCCCGCTGATGTGCCCGGGGTGCAGGATGACCGAGGGCACGCCGCCGGACTGGGTCTCCCGGTGCAGCAGGGCCTCGATCTCGGCCTTGCCGGTGCCGTACTCGCCGTAGGCGGTGCGCGGCTCGTCCTCGGTGACCGGTACCCGCAGCGCCGGGCCGTGGACCCAGATCGTCCCGCAGTGCACCAGCAGCGGCCGGGCGGGACGCAGCGCCTCGGCCAGTTGCCGGGCCGAGTCGGCGGTGAAGCAGATCAGGTCGACGACCGCGTCGGCGCGCAGGTCGGCGATGCGCCCGCCGAACGTGCCGGCCTGGTCTTCCGCGTCGCGGTCGACGGCGGTCCGGGTCACCGAGTTCCATTCCGGGCTGGTGCGGTATGCCTCCCGGGTGCCGCGGCTCAGCGCGATGACCTGGTGGCCGCCGCGGACCAGCCGCGGCACCAGGTAGGTCCCGATATGCCCGGTAGCCCCGATGACGACGATTCGACTCATGGCTCTATCTTCGCCGTCGCCGGGGCGGCCGGCCCGGGCACCCTCCTTACGAGAACACCCGCAGGTACTTGACCTGGACGTTGCCGGCCGGGCCGGAGGTTCCCGAGGCGCACTCGTTGTCGCCGCCGCTGTTGCAGCTGCCCTCACTGAACGTGAGCCACATCGGGTCGGCGGTCTGGCCGGCGGTCACGCTCTCGCTGATCGTCACGTAGAGCGAGCCGTCGTAGTAAACCTGGACGCCGCTGCTGGTGAAGGCGATGTCGACGACGTGCCAGCCCGCCGTGATGTCGGTACCGGTCGGCTGGACCGTGGTCTTGCAGGCGTAGGACCACGGGTCGGTCGAGATCACGCTACTGCTGGTGGCATGGCTGCAGGCCGCGGAGTGCCAGCTCACAAAGCTAACGCCGTACTCAGCTTCCACCGAGTCGATCTCGCCCCCCGCGGGCCAGTTGTTTCCGTACATCCAGAACGCGGGCCAGTCGTCGAAGGTGCTGAAGTAGACGTCCGCCTCGTACACGTACCCGGACGTGGACGGCATCATCTGCGGAGACTGGATGGAGGTGCAGTTGTTGACCGCGCCCGTGGTGTCCAGCTCGGCGTAGCCGCTGGCGTTCAGCGAGACCTGCCTGGGGTTGGGCGCGCAGTTACCCGGATTGTTCGTCGGGTCATTCCACGGGGCCGCGGCCAGCGCGGGCGGGTCGACCTCCTGCACGAACGGGTGGCCGCGGCCCAGTGCGGCCGGGTACGGCGACGGGTTAGTCGGCGTCGGCGAGGGCGACGGAGTGGTCGGCGTCGGCGGCGGCGTTGGCGTCGGGGACGGCCTGGGCCGGCGCCGTGCCGGGGCCGCCGCGGGCGCCGCGGCCGGGCGCGCGGAAGCGACCTTCACACTGGCGTTACCCGATGCCTGGGGCACCAGTAGCACTGCCAGCAGACTGGCCGCCCCGACGGCCGCGCTGGCATAGGCGGTAATGCGTGGTCTCATTCAACGATCCCCTCAAAAACTGTAAGTAGCCACCCGCTTTCCTCTCCAGAATCTGCTGCCTCACCAGCAATAAGCAAGTGTTGCGATGATTTGAGTAATCATGAAGGTAACTGATGGTCGACTCGGTGCATTTACCCGTTTGCTAGCGGAGCTTCGGTAATTAAATAGTGACTTTTTGATTCACCGGGCACCGCTTATCCCTTAGATGAGGAAATCTACGCTAGCGCCGAGAAGACCCGTAGCGGGGCAGCGGGGATACCACGACGGCGAGCACGAGCCCGTCCGCCAGGACGCGGCGGGCACGGCGC
>DASWUW010001053.1:0-1602 GCA_036406335.1 Trebonia sp. | reverse complement strand
CCCGGCACGGCCAGACCGGCCCCGAATGTGAGTGTAGCGACCACCCGACGTCCGCCCACGACCCCTCCTAACGTGGATGTTGGTTGCCAGCTAACGCAAAGTTAAGCTGCGGGTTGTGCGGGTGAGCCGGAGCCGAGGCGCGACGCGGCCGAGGGGCGCCGCGACGCGTCCCGGCGTACCCGACAGCTTCAACGCTTCGTTAGACGGCAGGTCGCGAGGCGGCCTGCTCCGCGCGCTCCGGGGACGGCGCGTCACCCGGCTGGGCCTGCCGCCCTTCCGCCGTGTATCGCGCCTGCCGGGCGAGGTACCGCTCGATCACCGCGATGCGCGCCTCGGCGTCCGGCATGCCCAGCACGACCTGCTCCAAGCTGGCGAGGTACCCCGTGTCGCCGCTCGCACCCCGCACCTCGGCCAGGTACGGCCGCAGCTTCGCGTACACCGACACGTGCTCGGTATTGGCGGCGTGGAACAGCTCGGGGCGGAGGCCCCCGTGCAGGACAAGCGCGGCGGCCATCTCCCAGTAGGTCGTCACCATGCGGTACGGCGCGCTCGCGGGCCCCGGGCCGAGCCACGCCGCGAGCACGTCCCGGGCCGAGGCGGGGTGAAACTCGAAGGCGAACCACGCCCGCGCGCGCCGCAGCGTGGGCTCCGTGCGGAGCTCGTACAGCTGCAGCACCAGCCGGCCACTTTCCGCTGCGTCGCCCACCCCGACCTCCACGTGAACTGTGTTGTGCCATGAAAGCGTGCTGCCGTCTAACGCTCCAGTTAAGCTGCGGGCCTTCACGGCGTGACCGCGGTCGCGGTACGGCGGACCTGGAAGGCGGGCCAGGAGGGTCCGTGCATACCCGGCAGCTTCAACGCCACGTTAGGCGGCAGGGCGACCGGCCGCTGCTTGGGTGAGCTGCGGCACCATCTGTCCCCGATACCACGCGGCGAGGGCCTCGACCTCCGCGCGGAGGCTCGGCGCCGACCGGCCGTCCCGGGGCGGCGTCGCGTCGGTGACCGCACCCGCCCCGACCAGCTCCGCGCAGAGCCCCCCAACCTCCCGGAGGGCTCGGGCCAGCTCGGGCTGGAACGGCGCGTCGGCGCCGAGCGCGTGCCGGGCCCGGACCACGCCGTAGCGGACGTTCTCGGGGTAGGTCCACGCGCTCGCGAGCACGTCCCCCACGTCGACCGGTCCGGCGCCGGTGGGCAGGCCGCGGTCCTCGTCCGCGAGGCCGAGCCGCTCGGCGGCCTCGCAGGCGTCCACGGCCGCGGCCAGCAGGTCCCGCACGAGCTGCCAGTCGGTGGTAGGCATGGCACGGGAATCTACGCGCGGCGCTACCGGCCCGGCCACGCCGCCCCCGGGCAGCCGGCGCGGAGCCGCGCAGCCCGCCCCCAGAACCGCGCTGGTTGCCGTCTAACGCCGAAGTTAAGCTGCAAGTCTTCCGGGCGGGACGCACCGCCCTTGCGAGGAGGACGGCGGAGGAGCGGGACGTCCCTGCATACTTGACAGCTTCAACGCATCGTTAGGTGGCCGCGCTGCGGCGCGTGGGTGGCGCCGTCCGCGCGGGCAACTTCGGTGCGTTCGGGCACGTCAGGTCCGGAAGCGCGCCCGGCAGG
>DASWUW010001052.1:0-2952 GCA_036406335.1 Trebonia sp. | reverse complement strand
GACGGCCCGGTGCTGATCGTCGTGGTGGGCGCGTTCTGCACCCGCGGCGCCTTCGTCCCGCCCGCTGACCTGACGAGGCGGTTCACCGTGGTCACCTACGACCGCCGCGGGCGGGGCGACAGCGGTGACACGCCGCCGGTCGCGCCGGAGCGGGAGTACGAGGACCTGGCTGCGGTCGCGGCGGCGACCGGAGACAAGCCGCCGTTCGTGTTCGGCCATTCCTCCGGCGCGGCGATCGCGCTGCGGGCCGCCGCGACCGGGCTGCCCACCGCGGGCATCGTCGCCTACGAGGCGCCGTTCACCAACGACGAGACCCCGCCGCCGGGCACCGACCCGGCCCGCCGGATCGACGAGCTGGTCGCCGCCGGCCGTGACCGCGAGGCGGTCATCTTCTGGATGTCCGACGTCGTCCACCTGCCGGAGCCGGTAACGGCGGGAATGGCCAGCGCCCCGTGGGTGGCGGCCCTTGAGCCGCTGGCCCGCACGCTGCCTTACGACCTGGCCGTCACCGGGAACGGGCTGCCCGCGGACGAGCTGGGCAAGATCGACGTCCCCGTCCTGATCATCGGCGGCGGCAACAGCCCGGCCTGGTTCCGCCGCTCGGTTGCCGAGCAGGCCGCCGCCGTGCCGGGCGCGCAGCTGATGACGCTGGACGGGTACGACCACAACGCCCCGCCGGAGGTACTCGCCCCCGTCCTGGACCGTTTCTTCACCGCGGGCCGCTAGCGTTTCCCGGCGAAGCCCGGATGCTGTTCACGGAGCGGAGGAACCCGCATGCTGGTCTACTCGGCGATTGCGTCGCTAGACGGTTACACGGCTGACGCGGCGGGCACGTTCGGCTGGGCCGAGCCCGACGAGGAGGTCTTCGCCTTTGTCAACGAGCTGGAACGCGGTGTCGGGACGTACCTCTACGGCCGCCGCATGTACGAGGTCATGCGGTACTGGGAAGATATCGCGCTCGAAGGCCAGAGCCCGGCCTTCCGGGACTTCGCCGGACTCTGGCAGGCGGCGGACAAGGTCGTCTACTCCACCACCCTGCCCGCCGCGTCCACCGCGAAGACGCGCATCGAGTCCCGCTTCGACCCGGAGGCCGTCCGCGCCCTGAAGCAGCGCGGCGACGTCAGCATCGGCGGCCCGGGCCTGGCCGCGGCCGCGGTCCGGGCCGGCCTGGTCGACGAGTACCAGCTGCTCACGGTGCCGGCACTCGTGGGCGGCGGGACTCCCGTCTTTCCGGCCGGAGTCCGCGCCGACCTGGTGCTGACCGAGCAGCGCCGCTTCGCCGGCGGCGTGGTGTTCCTCCGCTACCGGGTCAGGTGAGGGGCGCGGAGCTCAGCTCGCCGCCCCCAGCAGCCGCTTCACGGCCGCGGCGCCTTCGACGGCCTGCCCGGGGCTGGCGGCCTGGGGAATGAGGTTGAACTCGGTGCAGCCCGCCGCGACGTAAGGCAGCAGGAACTCGGCGACCTCCTCGGGCGTGCCGTAGGGGCAGTACCGCTCGAAGCGCTCGAACGGGAGCTGGTAGAAGGCCTGCATCGCCGGCGCCAGGTACGAGCGCGCCGCTGCTCGCGACCCCGCGAGCCCGTACCAGACCTGCATCGCGTGCCTGCCCGGCCACCCGGGCGCGCCCGCGGACGCCGCCTCCCGCGCCGCGAGCGCGGCGGCGGCCCCGAAGCGGCGCGGTGAGACCCAGATGCCGAGCCAGCCGTCGCCGAGCCGGCCGGCGCGCCTGACCGCGGCCTCCGAGCGGCCTCCGACGATGACGGGCACCGCCGAGGGCGGGGTGATCACCGCATCCTCGAGGTCGAAGAACCGGCCGTGAAAGCTGACCGGGGCGCCGTGCTGGAGCTGGCGCAGCACGCTGAGGCACTCATCCGTCCGCAGGCCCCGGGTGGCCGGGTCAATGCCGCAGACCGCGACCTCGTGCCGGTCCTCGCCGCCGATCCCCACCCCGAAGACGAGCCGGCCGGGTGCGAGCTGGCCGATGTCGGCGAGCTGGCGGGCCACCAGGACGGGATGGCGCAGCGGAAGCAGGTAGACGCCGCAGTGAACCGGCAGGTCGGGGTAGAGCATGGCCAGCGCCGTCGCCTGCACGAGGCCGTCGAACCCGGGGCCGCCGAAGAAGCTCACGTGATCCCCGCAGCAGACGTGGTCCAGGCCGGCGTCGCTGACCTGCGCGAGGAATGCCCGGGCGGCGGTGAGATCAGGCCCGGGCAGGCCGTAGGGCGGGAAGACGCCGACACGGGGCGGGGCCGCCGGGCGGCGCCCGGTTCCGGTCACCGTCGCCGGCGGAATCGCGGCGCTGTTCACGGCCGGTCCTTCGCGGTGACGGGAGCGCCCGGCCGCGGACGGCGGTAACGGGCGGGGAGGGGAACCAGGGCGGGTACCCGGGTCCGGTAGGCGCGGTAGACCTCGCCGAGGTCGCGGAGCAGGTCACGCTCCTCCAAAGCGGTGCCCGCCAGGATGTAGCCGGTCGCGAGGGCAGCGAACAGCAGGTGCCCGGCGGTCATGACCGGCGCGGCCCACAAGACGAGGAGAAAGCCCGTCATCAGGGGGTGGCGGGTCACCCGGTACAGGCCCCGCTGGGTAAACGGCGGCGGCGCGTAAGCCGCGCTCCGCGCGTGCAGGTAGGCCTGCCGCAGCCCGAACAGGTCGACGTGGCTGATCGTAAAGGTCGCGCCGACCGCGATCACCCATCCGGCCACGTAGACCGTGGTGACCGCGCCGGCGGCCGGCCCCGTCAGGTGCCAGGCGGTTGCGCGCACGGGCTGCCACCGCCAGAACAGCAGCCCGAGGGCCAGGCTGGCGCCCAGCACGTACGTGGCGCGCTCCGCTGGCACCGGCACGATGCGGGTCAGGGCGTCCGTGGCGCTTGTCATACCTCGACGCTAGGGGACGGTGCCGGGGCCCGCTATCGGGTGAAAAGCCGGCGTCCGGCCGCCGGCTGCGCCCGCTGGG
>DASWUW010001051.1:0-6747 GCA_036406335.1 Trebonia sp. | reverse complement strand
GGCGGCTCGCGGCCGACGGCCACGCCGTCCGGGTCACCGGCTCCGCGGCCGAACGGGACCTGGCGTCGCGCGTGGCGTCCCTGGCCGGGCTGCCGGCGGAGCACGTGCTGGCCGGCCAGACCTCCCTGAACTGCCTGGCCGCCCTGGCCGCGTCGGCCCGGCTGGTGATCTCGGGCGACACCGGCATGTCGCATCTTGCCTCCGCGTTTGCGCGCCCGTCGGTGACCCTCTTCGGCCCCGTCCCGCCGTCCGAGTGGGGACCGCCCCGGTACCCGCGGCACCAGGTGCTCTGGGCGGGCGCACCCGGCTACCGCGGGGATCCGCACGCGGTGCGGACCGACCCGGCGCTGGGCGCGATCACGGTGGATGCCGTGTGCGACGCCGCGGCGGCCGCGCTGGGCGCCCCGGTGGCCGGCGCCGGCGCCGGGAAACGGTCGTGAGCACGCGGCCGCCCCGGGTCCTGGTGGCCGGCTGGCCCAGTTTCATCGACGGTGAGGCCACGGCGGGCGACGTGCTGGCCATGGAGGCGGTCGCCGCCGAACTCGGCCGGTCCGGCGTGCGGTGCGAAATGGCCTGGAGCCCGGTCTTCCGGCCTGGAGAGCTGACGCTCGGGGAGGCGGACCCGGCCTGCTACTCACACCTGGTCTTCGCCTGCGGGCCGCTGATCGGCCCGGACATCGAGGCGCTGCACCAGCGGTTCGCCGCCTGCCGGAGAGTCGCCGTCGGGGTCTCGGTCATCGACCCGGCCGATCCCGCTGCCGCCGGGTTTCACGCGATCCTGGCCCGGGACAGCCCGGGAGCGCCGCCCACGGGCGACCTCGCGGTTACCCCCCAGCCGTCCCGGCTGCCGGTGGCGGCGGTCATCCACGTGGGTGAGCAGCGCGAGTACGCCGGGCGGGCACGGCACGGGACCGTTTCGCTGAGCCTGGCCCGCTGGCTGCCCGGCTGCGGTTGTGCGCTGCTGCCGCTGGACACCAGGCTCGACTCCCGCGACTGGCGGCTGTGCCGCACGCCCGCCGAGCTGGAGTCGGTGCTGCGCCGGGTCGACCTGGTGATCACCATGCGGATGCACGGTCTCGTCCTGGCGCTCAAGCACGGCGTGCCCGTGCTGGCGGTGGACCCGGTGGCGGGCGGGGCCAAAGTGACCGCGCAGGCATCGGCCTGGCGCTGGCCTGCGGTGGTCACGCCCGGCCCGGCGGGCACGGTCGACCCCGGGACGCTGGACCGGTGGCGCGACTGGTGCCTGTCCGAACCCGGTCGCCGCGCGGCCCGGCGCGCGGCCCAGTCGCCTCCCGCCTCCCTGCTCGGGGAGCTGACCCGCGCGCTCGGGATCGGTTGACGCCCAGAACCTGCGGGCCTGATCTGTCTGCCCGTAATGCGGGCAAGCCCCGCGCGGGCGTTAGAGCGGCCGACACCCGGGTAGCGCATCGTTTCACCTAACCTGGGAGGACGCGATGATCCAGCTGCGCAAGAAGCCGAAAGCGGCTCCTCCCTCTCCTTCGTCGGACCAGGCGGAGGACTACATCCCGCCGCAGTCGGAGGTCGAGGGCGGACCGGAGACGCCGCTTGAGCTGGGCGAGACCGGCTGGCGGCATGTCCTGAAGCGGTCGTTCAAGGAGTTCACCGCCGACCGGTGCACGATGACGGCCGGCAGCCTGGCCTACCACTGGTTCCTGGCCCTGTTCCCGGCCCTGATCGCCCTGCTCGGCCTGACCAGCCTGCTGCGGCTGGGCGGCGGCACCGTCACCCGGCTGGTCAACGGCCTGACCACGGCGCTGCCGCCGGGAGCGGCGGGTGTCTTCAGCGACGCGATCAAGTCGGCGACGAGCCGGTCGTCCAACGGCGCGCTCACCACCCTGATCATCGGCGTGGTCATCGCGATCTGGAGCGCCTCTAGCGGCATGACCTCTCTCGAGACCGGCCTGGACATCGCCTACGACGTGGAGACCGACCGCAAGTTCGTGGGCAAGCGGCTCATCGCGTTCCCGCTGATGCTGGCCACGGTGCTGCTGGGCGGGCTCGCGGCGGCGCTGCTGGTCTTTGGCGCGCCGCTCGGCTCTGGCATCGAAGGCCACGTGCCGGTCGCCGGGACGGCGTTCATCGTCGTCTGGACGGTGGTCCGCTGGATCGTCACGATCGCCGTGGTCACGCTGCTGTTCTCGATTTACTACTACGTCGGCCCCAACCGGCCCGCCCCCCGCTTTCAGTGGGTCAGCCCGGGCGGGGTGGTCGGCTCGGCCATCTTCCTGGCCGCCTCGCTCGGCTTCTCGTTCTACGTGTCGAAGTTCGGGAACTACGGCAAGACCTACGGGGCGTTCGCCGGGGTGGTCATCTTGATCTTCTGGCTGTACCTGACCGGAATCGCGATCTTGCTCGGCGCGGAGATCAACGCCGAATCAGAGCGGGAAGCGGCGGCCCAGGCCGGTCATCCGGTGGCGCAGGCGGGAGCGGAAAAGGTGGAGCGCGCCTAACGGCGCGGCAGTTCCCGCTGGGCCCGCAGCCGCCGGTGGCGCTGCTCGGCCGCGTCTGCGGCGGGCAGTTCGAGCACCGCGGCCACGGACTCGTAAGACATCCCGCTCGCGTGCGCCGAGTCGAGGACATCCGCTTCGAAGGCGTCGACTTCCAGGCGCATGGCCTGCACCAGCACCAGGGCCGCGCCGATGTCGAGAGCGTCCGCCGGGTCCTGGCCCCCGGCGCGGTGCAGCACCGCGCGCACCGCCTGCGCGTCCGGCATCAGCCGCTTCTCCAGCTCCCACAGGAGCCGGTCCACTCCGTCGGCATAGCGGCCGGTCAAGTGGCGGCGGGCGGCCGTCACTACCTCGGGGAAGGCGGCGCGGGATCCGGCCGACCGGAACCAGTTATCTTCAGCCCCTTTCCTGCGAGCGCCGCACTGCGAGCCGGGAGGCGGGCTGGGAGTTCGGGGAAAACCGGCCGCGGCCGCTGTTACCGGCAAGGCTGCGGGTGACTGTGCTTACTGGCTTGGAGACTGTGCTTACTGGCTTTGAGACTGTGCTTGCTGGCTCTTGGCCTGTGCTTGCTAGCTCCGGCGGTAGGACTCGAACCTACGGCCATCCGATTAACAGTCGGACGCTCTGCCAACTGAGCTACGCCGGATCGTGGCTGTATGCGGTTTTCAGCGCCGCGAGCCGGTCACCCGGGCCGTTGCCGCGCTGAATACAAGCGTAGCGCACCTTGCGGGGTGCGTGCGGCACGGAGCACTATGACCGCGGCGCCGGCAGCGCCGGGCCGCGGGGAGGATAACCCGGCGCGGGGCGGGTAGCGTCTGGCAACGAAAGAAAGTTAGCCCGGAAGCCAGCGCAGCGGTGCGCTGGCTAGCCGGAACGCAGAAGGCGCCGGAGCTGGCGACCTACCAGCCCGCCGGCGCCGCGCACTGGAAAAAAAGGGGACCAGATGCGGTACAAGGCAACCTTTATCGCCGGCTTCGCCGTCGGCTTCCTGGCCGGCGCGCGGTCCGGCCGGGGTACCTACGACAAGATCGTC
Organism: Trebonia sp.; assembly: GCA_036406335.1. Taxonomy (GTDB): domain Bacteria; phylum Actinomycetota; class Actinomycetes; order Streptosporangiales; family Streptosporangiaceae; genus Trebonia. The sequence goes on along the minus strand of DASWUW010001051.1, from coordinate 3,246 downwards.
CGTTACGGCCAGCAGGTCGCGGGACACCCGAAGGTGCAGCAGGCCACCAACGTCGCGCAGGCCAAGGCGACCGAGGTGGCGAAGGCCGCGGCGGCGAAGGCGCCGGACTACGCCAAGACCGCGGCCAAGAGTGCCCAGGAGCAGGTGTCCCAGGTTCCGAGGTACGTGTCCACGGCCAAGGAGGCCGCGCAGAGCAAGCTCCCGTCGCGTCTCGGCGGGACAGGCAACGCGGGCGGCTCCGACCTGGCCGCGGACGGCACGGTCACCGACGGGCCGGCCGGGCACGTGGACCTAGACGGAAATCTCGTCTACCCGGCGGAAGGCTCGCCGTCAGTCAACGGCACGCTCCACCATTACAACCCGGACGCGTCGTAAGACAGTCGGCAGGCCGGCCGCGACTTCACTGTCGCGGCCGGCCTGCCTGGTCTTCCGGCGCCGGCCCAGGGCCGGCCCCGGCTTAGTCGAGGTACTCGCGCAGCAGCAGGGCGCGGGACGGATGGCGCAGCTTGGCCAGGGTCTTCGACTCGATCTGCCTGATCCGCTCCCGGGTCACCCCGAATTCCCGGCCGACCTCCTCCAGCGTCCGCGGATGCCCGTCGGACAGTCCGAAGCGCAGCTGGATGATCCGCTGCTCGCGGTCCGACAGCTCGCACAGCACCCGGTAGAGCTGGTCCTGCAGCATGATGAACGCCGCCGCCTCGATCGGGACGACGGCGTCCGCGTCCTCGATGAAGTCACCCAGGTCCGACTCTTCCTCGCCGATCGGCGACTGGAGGGAGACCGGCTCCTGGGCGATCCGCTGGATCTCGGCCACCCGCTCGGGCTCGATGCCGAGCTCGGCGGCGAGCTCCTCCACCGTTGCCTCCCGGCCGAGCTCCTGGTGCAGCTGACGCTGCACGCGGGCCAGCTTGTTGATCGTCTCCACCATATGCACCGGGACCCGGATGGTCCGGGCCTGGTCGGCGATCGCGCGGGTAATGGCCTGCCTGATCCACCAGGTGGCGTAGGTGGAGAACTTGTACCCGCGGGTGTAGTCGAACTTCTCCACCGCCCGGATCAGCCCGAGGTTCCCCTCCTGGATCAGGTCCAGGAAGACCAGACCCCGGCCGATGTAGCGCTTGGCGATCGACACCACCAGCCGCAGGTTGGCCTCGATCAGCCGCTGCTTGCCCCGCACGCCGTCCGCCGCCAGCCACTCCAGGTCGGCGCGGTCACCCGAGGCGAACGTGTACCCCTGGTTCAGCTTTTCCTCGGAGTACAGGCCGGCCTCGATCGACTTGGCCAGCTCGACCTCGTCCTCGGCCGTGAGCAGCGGCACCCGGCCGATCTCCCGCAGGTAGATCCGGACCAGGTCGCTGGTTCCCGCGCGGCGCGCGGTATCCGCGTCGATATCGGGAAGCTTGGTTTCCGCCTCCTCTTCGGCTGGCGTATCCAGGACTTCGATGCCCTCGTCGGCGAGCACCCGCACTACCCCGTCCAGTGCGTCCCCGGATAGCTCGGCCCGATCTATGGCCGCGGTGACGTCCCCCGCCGTCACGAAGCCCCGTGCGCGCCCAAGCGCCACGAGGTCCGTCAACTGCGCTGTCAGCGATGCTTCGCTTGTTACTACGGTGAGGCTCACCCGACCAGTGTGCGGCACGTCACCCCGGTTACGGGGGACCCAATTTTGTTACTCTGACCAGAGGTTTAACCTCCGCGCAACTTGTGTAAGAACATCCGGTAATCTCACGCCGATATTATCGGCGCCCGCGTCCGCCGCCCAGGCCCCGCCTGCGGTCAGGCGCCCGCCGCCCGGCCGAGCAGCCACTTTTTACGCTGCTCGAGCGCCACCAGCTCCCCGAACAGCCGGCCGTACCCGGCCTGGTCTTCCTCGGGGTTCATCCGCTGCAGCCGCGCCTTGACCGCGGCCAGTTCCCGGCTGACCGCCAGCTCCCCGACGCGGGCGATGACCGCGTCCGCGTATTTCTCATCCGGCTCGCCCGACACTTTGAGCGGCTCCACCGCCAGTTCCCGCACGAATCCCCGGGCCTGGTCGTCCGGGGCCGCCTCGAGCAGTGCCGCCGCCCAGTCGCGGGCATGGCCGGCGCCGCCCACTCCGCCGCAGACGGCGATCAGCTCGAAGACCGCGGCGTGGGCCGGGGAGGTGAACGCCACCGCGCTTAGCGTGTCGAACTCGGGCCCGGTGAGCGCCGGCCACTGCACCGCGAGCTTGAGCGCCTCCCGCTCCACCGCGAGCACGGGATCGCCGCGGTCGTCAGGCCGCCGCGGCGGCTGGCCGCCCCGCTCCCCCGGGCCGCCGTTGGCGCGGCGCTGGCCGTTCCCGGCCGCTGCCCCGGACGAGGCCCCGGAACGGCCCGGGGTACCCCGGGTTCCCTTCGCGTCGCCGGCGGCATGCCGGACCCGGTCCAGGATGTACCGCTCGTCCATGAAGCCGATCCAGCGGTCGAGGTCGACCGCGTACTGCTTCCACTTCGACCGGTCCTTGATCCGGACGATGATCGGCGCGGCCTCGTCGATCGCGGCGAACTGGCCTTCCCGGGTGTCCAGGTCGTGCCGGGTGAGCACCGACCGGATAGCGAACTGGAACAGCGGTACCCGGCGCGCCACCAGGTCCCGGACGGCAGCCTCACCGTGCTTCAGGCGCAGGTCGCAGGGGTCGAGGCCTTCTGGCTGGACCGCCACGAAGGTCTGCGTGACGAACTTCTCCTCCAGGGTGAACGCCCGCAGCGCGGCCTTCTGGCCGGCCGCGTCGCCGTCGAAGGTGAAGATCACCTCGCCCGAGGACCCGTCGGTGTCCATGATCAGCCGGCGCAGGATCTTGACGTGGTCCTCGCCGAAGGAGGTGCCGCTGGTCGCCACCGCCGTCGGCACGCCCGACAGGTGGCAGGCCATCACGTCGGTGTAGCCCTCGACGATGACCGCCTTGCGCTGCTTGGCGATCTCCCGCTTGGCCAGGTCCGCACCGTAGAGCACGTGACCCTTCTTGAAGATCTGGGTCTCCGGCGTGTTGAGGTACTTCGGCCCGTCGTCGCGCTCCTCAAGGCGCCTGGCACCGAACCCGATGACGTCCCCGGTGAGGTCGCGGATCGGCCAGATCAGCCGCCCGCGGAACCGGTCGATCGGGCCGCGCTTACCCTGGCTGACCAGGCCGCCGGTGAGCAGTTCCTTGTCACTGAAGCCCTTGCCGCGCATGTGGCGGACCAGCGCCTCCCACTCGTTGGGCGCGTAGCCGATCCCGAACCTGGC
>DASWUW010001050.1:0-4658 GCA_036406335.1 Trebonia sp. | reverse complement strand
CTCCCGCAGGCGCGCAAGGGTTAACGCCGCCCCGGGCCGGCTGGCCAGCGGGTGTGGCCGCAGGCCAGCCGGGTAACGGTGCCCCATGACGCGATTCGGGTACTTCCTGGTCTCGGAGGAGTACGAGCCCGCCAGCCTGATCCGGCAGGCCGAGCTGGCCCAGCGGGCCGGGTTCGACGCGCTGTGGATCTCTGACCACTTCCATCCCTGGCTGGACGAGCAGGGGAACTCGAGCTTCGTCTGGTCGGTCATCGGCGCGATCCCCCAGGCGACCGATCTGCCCATCCAGACCGCGGTCACCTGCCCGACGGTCCGGATGCACCCGGCGGTTGTCGCCCAGGCGGCCGCCACCGCCGGGCTGCTGACCGAGGGCAGGTTCACCCTGGGGGCGGGCTCTGGCGAGGCCCTGAACGAGCATGTCACCGGCGCGCGCTGGCCCGCCGCGGCTTCGACGAGGTCTACCTAGGTCAGGCCGGCGGCAACCTCGAGGGCGCCTTTGACTTCTTCGCCCGCGAGCTCCTGCCCCGGGCCCGCCGGCAGTAGCACCGCCGTCAGTGCCAGCCTGGCCACAGCTGGGTCGTCGGCCGGGCGGCGGTCAGGAACGCCGGGTCGTGCTGAGCGCAGCCCGGGCAGGCGAGCCGGCCGTGCCCGTCGGTACGCCAGCCGTCGGTTACGGCCCGCTGGTGCAGGTCCTGGTCGCTGGTCGCCGCGGTGTGGCTGTACCGCCGGATGCAGCGGCCGAATTCGCACCACAGCATCGGAGTGCGGACGTCGTCGCCGATGACCCCGCGCATCGGCCGCCACCGCTGCATGGTCGGCACCGGAGCCGGGGCCTCCGGGGCCGACGCCTCCGGCGGCGGGGCGGAGGCGGCCGGTTCCGGTGCTGTCCGGTGAGTAGCACCGAACCGGCTCAGGTACGGCCGCTGCATCGGGACCGGCTCGGCCGTCGTCTCGGGCGGCCGGCGCCGTCCGGCAGGCAGGTCTCCGCTTCGGTCCATCGGTAAAACTCATCCTCCAGAACGCTCGGGCGGCCCGCTGGGCACCCGCCGAGTACACAAGCACGTTGCGCTCGTTTCTTCCGCAGGTGCCTCAGCTGAAACCTAAAAAATCGTTAGATATCCGATACGCAAGGGGATTTCGCGTTTCCGGCCCGTGCCGCCGCGTCGCGGAGCGCCCTACCGGGGCAGGATGCCGGTCGTCATGCCGGACAGGATGGACTTGACCTGGGCGGAGGTGTCGTCCGTGATCGCCTCGTCCTCACCCGCCTCCAGGGCGTCGAAGATGCGGGCGACGATGACCGCCGGGTCAGACTTCGGCACGTCCAGGCCGGCGATCATCGGGGTATCCGTGTAACCGAGGTGCGCACCGACGACCTGGGTCTTCTGATCCGCGAGTTCCAGCCGCAGCGCGTTGGTCAGCCCCCAGAACGCGGTCTTGGAGGCGGCGTAGGCGCCGGGACGGGCGATCCAGCTCAGGGCCGAGTGGACATCGATGACCGCGCCGCCGCCATTGCGGGCGAGGTCGGGCGCGAACGCCCGGACGAGCAGCAGCGGGGCGAAGACGTTGGCCTCGAAGACGGCCCGGATTTCCGCTTCCGGTGAGGTCAGCAGTGACTCCGCTCCGGCGGTCCCGGCGTTGTTGATCAGGATCTCGGTGTCGGCCGCGGCCGCGGCGGCGGCGGCGATCTGGTCCGGCCGGGTCACGTCGAGCCGGAGCGGGACGACGCGCGGGTCGCCCCAGGCGTGGTCGCGCCGGGCCCCGGCGTAGACCCTGGCCGCCCCGCGGGCGAGGGACTGGGCGACGAACTGCTGTCCGAGCCCGCCGGTGGCACCGGTGACGAGGACGACGCGGTGGTCCAGGTTCATGACTGCTCCTCATAACTGCGGGATAACTTCGGGAAATTGAAGCCAGCTCCTGGAAGAGTATCCTGCTGACTACAAGTTTGTGTAGTCAGCCAGCGGTGTCAGCTAACAGCGGAGGTGCGGGCCATGGAACTCCAGGAGCCGGGGGAGCCGGAGTACGGCTGCCCGATCGACCGGGCGATGGGCCTGGTCGGCTCGCGCAGCGCGATGCTGATCATGCGCGAGGCGTCCTACGGCACCAGCCGGTTCGACGACTTCGTCCGGCTGGTCGAGATCGCCCCCGCGACCGCCTCGGCCCACCTGCGCGCGCTCACCCAGGCCGGCCTGCTGCGGCGCCAGCCCTATCAGGAGCCCGGCGGCCGCACCCGCGACGAGTACGCGCTGACCCCGGCCGGAGAGGATCTCATGCCGGTGCTGTTCGGGCTGTTCGAATGGGGCCGCAAGCACACCGGTATCCACCCCCTGGTGGAGTTCTCCCACGCGGGCTGCGGCGCCCCGGTCGAGGTGCAGGTGCGGTGCGCCGCGGGCCACGCAGTCGGCCCGGACGAAATCGCCCGGCACCCGGCCGCCCGCGTTCCGGTCGTCCGCGCTTGACGGGCCGTTAACGAAACTGATAGTTCAGTTTCGTGACCAATCTCAAGACTACGCAGCTCGGCTCTACCGGCCTCGACATCACCCGGGTCGGCTTTGGCGCCTGGGCGATCGGCGGCGGGGACTGGCAGTTCGGCTGGGGCCCGCAGCAGGACGACGAGTCGGTCGCCGCCATCCAGCGCGCCCTGGAGCTCGGCGTCAACTGGATCGACACCGCCGCCGCCTACGGCCTCGGGCACTCCGAGGAGATCGTGGGCCGCGCCATCGCGGGCCTGCGCGACCGGCCCTACGTGTTCACCAAGTGCTCGCTGGTCGACGACGGGACCCGGCACGTGCAGTCGTCCCTTAAGCGGGACTCGGTGCTGGCCGAGGCGGAAGCCAGCCTGCGCCGCCTCGGCGTGGACGCGATCGACCTCTACCAGATCCACTGGCCCCGCCCGGAGGCCGACATCGAGGAGGGGTGGTCCGCGCTGGCCGAGCTGAGGGAACAGGGACTCGTTCGGCATATCGGCGTTTCGAACTTTTCCGTCGCCCAGCTGCGCCGCATTCAGGGGATCGCGCCGGTAGAGACCATCCAGCCGGAGTACTCGCTGATCGACCGGGACGCGGAGGACGAACTGCTGCCGTTCGCCGGGCAGGAGGGCATCGGCGTGATCGTCTACTCCCCGATGGGCTCCGGCCTGCTCGCCGGCGGGATGACCCGGGAGCGGATCGCGGCGATGCCGGACAACGACTGGCGCCAGAACGACCGCGACTTCACCGAGCCCCGGCTGACCGCCAACCTCGCGCTGGCCGACCGGATCGCGGCCGTCGCCGGCCGCCACGGCACGTCGCCCGGCGCGGTCGCGGTCGCCTGGGCGCTGCGCAACCCGGCGGTAGACGGCGCGATCACCGGATTCCGCCGCCCGGACCAGGTGGATGCCGTCATCGACGGCGCCCGCCTGGAGCTCACCGGCGCGGACGTCGCCGAGATCGAAGGTTGACCACTTCAGCCGCGGCCGGACGCGGCCGGCCGCGCAGCGAGCGGGCCCGTCAGGCCATCCTCCAGGCGGCGGCCGAGCTGCTGCTGGACCGGGGCCTGGCCGCGGTCAGCATGGACACGGTGGCCGAGCGGGCCCGGGTCAGCAAGGCGACGATCTACCGCTGGTGGCCGACCAAGGAGACCCTCGCCCTGGACGCGCTGTTCACCCAGTGGGCCGCCGCCGCCCCGCTCCCGCCGGACACCGGCTCCCTGCGCGGCGACCTGGTCGAACTGCTGCGACCGTGGTCCCGGCTGATCCGCACCGGCTCGTACGCCCGGGTGACCGCGGCGCTGCTGGCCAAGGCGCAAAGCGACCCCGCGTTCGGCCTCCAGTACCAGGAGCACGTCATCCGGCCGCGCCGCGAGGAGGCCCGGGAGATCCTCGGGCGGGCCATCGGGCGGGGCGAGATTCCGGCCGATACCGACCTGGAGGCCGCCGTCGACCTGGTCTACGGCCCGCTCTACCTGCGGCTGCTGCAGGGGCACGCGCCGCTGAGCGACGACTTCGTCGCCGCGCTGGTTGACCTGGCCCTAGGCGGCCTCCAGCGCTGAGGCCGGCGAACTCCCTTGCCCGGCCGGACACCGTTAGCTGGCCGTTTACGCGGCCCGCGCGTGACTACTACGTTGGCTGATATATTGGCCACCGTAGTAGGAGGCCAGATGGCGGTGGGCAGGCGAGACAACGGGGCCGGGCCGGACGTGCTGCGGCGGGCGGGCGAGACGTCGGTGCTGATCCTGGTCAGCCTGGCCGACGGGCCCAAGCACGGCTACGCGCTGATCCAGGACATCAAGGAGCTGGCCGGGGTCGAGCTCGGGCCCGGGTCGCTCTACGGCGCGCTGGACCGGCTAGAGCGGCTCGGCCTGATCGAGCCGCTGCCCGCCGCCGACCGGCGCCGTCCGTACCGCATCACCGCGCCGGGAGCGACCGCGCTGCGCGCCCACCTCGACTCGCTCGAGCGGGTCAGCGCCGCCGGGCGGCTGCGGCTGCAGCTAGGCGGCATCTGATGGACGGCCCCCGGGTGACGCGTTCCGTCCAGGCCGCCCTGCGCTGCTATCCGCCCCGCTGGCGGCGGCGGCACGGCGTCGAGGCCGCCGAGCTGGCCGCGCTGCTGCTGCGGGACGGGAAGCCGGCCGTCTCCATCGCCTGGAGCTACCTGGCCGGCGCGGCCCGGGAGTGGCTGACC
>DASWUW010001049.1:0-4192 GCA_036406335.1 Trebonia sp. | reverse complement strand
CGCGGCCGAGCCGGTGAACACGAACGGCAGCTCCGGGTAGCCGTCGTGCCAGGCGGGCACGGCGGTATCGCTGACCAGTACCGCGGTGTAGGCGGCGACGGCGGGCCCGAGCAGCGCCGCTCCCGCGGTGGCGGTGGCGCCGATCCGCGGCAGCCGCCCGGTGAGCGCGGTGGCGGCGGCCACCGCCGCGGCGGGCGCGTACCCGCTCAGCAGCCAGGTGCCGACGCTCATGGGCGAGGTGACCTTGAACACCCGCACCATATTGATAAACCGCGACGGGCGCCCCAGGTCGTGCACCAGCGCGGCCAGCGACAGCGTGATCGCGGCGGCGGCACCGGTCTTCGCGGCCCGGCTCAGCCCCCGGCCGCCGGTGAGGTCGGCCCCCGCCGCGAGCAGCGACGAGCCCCCCGCCAGCCCGCCGAGGAAGAAGTACCCGGCGATATCCCGCGCCTCCCACACCGGCGCGTTCAGCACCGGCTTGCCGTAATAGGAGGTGAACTCGGCCTCCGGCACCATCGGCTGCTCGGCCCGCCGCCCGCGCCGCCACCGTCTCGGGTCGCCCCCGGCCCGCCCGCCGCCCGCCCGCTGGCCACTCGCCGGCTGGCCAGGTGCCGCGTGCCGTCCTTTAGCCGGGACCGCCTCCCGGCCCGGCCGCTGTCCGCGCAGTCCCGCCCGGGTGGCCTCGCTCATCGCCGTCCCCCCAGCCCGAGTCGCTCGCTGACTATCCCGGCGGCGAACGACGCCGCGGCGAGTCCGGCCAGCGTCGCCGCCGCGGCGCCGGCGTGCCGCCACATCGACGGGAGGTCCCGGGTGGTCACCACCGGGTCCGGCGGCAGCCCGTAGACCTCCGGCTCGTCCAGCAGCAGGAAGAACGCCCCGTCGCCGCCGACGCCGTCACCCGGGTCGCGGCCGTAGAGCCTGGCGCTGGCCTCGCCCGCCTCGTGCAGCTGGTCCAGCCGGGCGTCGGCGCGCTCGCGCAGCTCCTCGACCGGGCCGAACTGGATCGAGTCGGTCGGGCAAGCCTGGGCGCAGGCCGGTTCCAGGCCCGCGCCGAGCCGGTCGTAGCACAGCGTGCACTTCCAGGCGAGGCCGTCCTCCTCACGCTTGTCGATCACCCCGTAGGGGCAGGCGGGAATGCAGTAACCGCAGCCGTTGCACACGTCCGACTGGACCACGACGGTGCCGAACTCGGTTCGCATCAGCGCCCCGGTCGGGCAGACGTCCAGGCAGGCGGCGTGCGTGCAGTGCTTGCACACATCCGACGACATCAGCCAGCGCAGCCCGCTGGCCGCGTCGCCGGTCGCGCTGGCCGCGTCGCCGCTGCCGTCCGCTCCGGCGTCCGGGACGTTCACCGGCCGCTGCTGCTCGATGAACGCCACGTGCCGCCAGGTGTCCGCGCTGAGCCCCACCGTGTTGTCGTAGGACATGCCGGTCAGGACCAGCCCGTCCTCCGGCACGTGGTTCCACTCCTTGCAGGCAACCTCGCAGGCCTTGCAGCCGATGCACACCGAGGTGTCGGTGAAGAAGCCCATCCGCGGCTGCGTGTCCCCGTAGCTGCTCATCCCGTCGGGCTCGTCCGGCCGCGGGCCGATCCGCACGTCTGTCGTCGTCACCGTTCGGTTCCCGTCTGCTCGGTGATCCCGGCCCGCTGCTGGTACTCGCGCACCAGGGCCGGCCGGGCCGGGCCGGTAGGCCGCCGTCCGGGCCGGATATCGCAGGCGAACACCTTGGTCTCCTGGATGTGGACGTTCGGGTCGAGGCTGATCTCGATCAGGTCATTGGCCGAGTCGCCGGTGCTGTAGCCGTTGGGCCCCCAGTGGTAGGGGAGCCCGACCTGGTGCAGCGGCCGGCCCGAGATGATCAGCGGGCGGATCCGCTTGGTCACCAGCACGCGGGCCTCGATCACGTTCCGCGCGGTGGCGATCGTCGCCCAGCCGAGGTGCTCCAGGCCGCGCTCGGCCGCGAGCTCGGGCGACACCTCGCAGAAGAACTCCGGCTGCAGTTCCGACAGGTAAGGCAGCCAGCGGCTCATCCCGCCCGCGGTATGGTGCTCGGTCAGCCGGTAGGTGGTCGCCACGTAGGGGAACACCTCCGACCCGGGCGTGGTGCCGCTGGGCTGGAACCGGTTGTCCGGGTGGACGAACGCCTTGACCTGCCGCACCGGGTTGCGCTGCTGGGCGTAGAGCGGGTTGCTGACCGGCGAGTCCTGCGGCTCGTAGTGCGCGGGCAGCGGCCCGTCGATCACGCCGGCCGGCGCGTACAGCCAGGCCTTGCCGTCGGACTGCATGATGAACGGGTCCCGCCCGGAGAGTGCTTCCGGGCCGGTCGCGTCATCCGGCGGCTCATAGTCCGGTGCCTTGTCCGGCACGAAGTCGGGCACGTCGTGCCCGGTCCACTTGCCCTGCTCCGCGTCCCACCAGACCAGCGCCTTGCGCTCGCTCCAGGGCTTGCCGTCCGGGTCGGCCGAGGCGCGGTTGTACAGGATGCGCCGGTTCGCGGGCCAGGCCCAGCCCCACTCGGCGGCGATCCAGTTCTGCTCCTGGCCGGGCTTGCGCCGCGCTGCCTGGTTGATCCCGTCGGCGTGCACGCCGCAGTAGATCCAGCAGCCGCAGGCGGTGCTGCCGTCGTCCTTCAGCTGCGTGTAGGCCGACAGCGGCTGGCCGTCGCCGTCCCAGCCGTTGATCTCGGCCAGTACCGCCTCGGCCGAGGGCTCGTCTTGCTCTCCGTGGACCGGATAGCTCCAGGTGAGATCGAGTACCGGACGGTCCATCTCGTCGTTCGAGGCGGCCAGCTTCTCCCGGATGATCCGGCCCAGGTGGTAGGTGAACCACAGGTCGCTGCGCGCGTCCCCGGCCGGCTCGACCGCGGTGTGGTGCCACTGCAGCATCCGCTGCGTGTTGGTGAAGCTGCCGCTTTTCTCGGTGTGCGCGGCGGCGGGCAGGAAGAACACCTCGGTGCCGATGTCCTGGGTCCGCATCTCCTCGGTGTCGATCTCCGGCCCGTCTTGCCAGAACGTAGCCGATTCGATGAGTGAGAAGTCGCGTACTACCAGCCAGTCGAGGTTAGCCAGGCCGAGCCGTTGCAGCTTGCCGTTGGCCGATCCGACCGCCGGGTTCTCTCCCAGCAGGAAGTAGCCCTTGCAGTCCCCGGCGATCTGCGCCATCACGGTCTCGTAGGTGGAGTGACTGCCGGTCAGCCGGGGCAGGTAGTCAAAGCAGAAGTCGTTCTCCCCGGTCGCCTGGGTCCCCCACCACGCCTTGAGCAGGCTGATGGTGTAGGCGCTCATGTTGGCCCAGAATCCCTTGTCGGTGCCTTCCGCCGCGATGAACGAGTCGAGGCTTTGGGTGCTGTGCGCGGCCGGCATCGGGATGTAGCCGGGCAGCAGGTCGAACAGCGTCGGGATATCGGTGGACCCCTGGATGGAGGCGTGCCCGCGCAGCGCCAGGATGCCGCCGCCCGGCCGGCCGATGTTGCCCAGCAGCGTCTGCAGGATCGCCCCGGCCCGGACGTACTGCGTGCCCACGGTGTGATGGGTCCAGCCGACGCTGTAGACCAGGGCGGTCGTGCGCTCCCGGCCGGAGTTCTCCGTGATCAGCTCGCAGACCCGGCGGAACGTCGCCTGCGGCACGCCGCAGGCCTCCTGCACCGTCTCCGGCGTGTACCGGGCGAAGTGCCGCTTCAGAATCTGGAAAACGCACCGCGGATGCTGCAGCGTCGGGTCGGTCTTCGGCGGCGGGACGTGCGCGCCGCCGGAGCCGTGAGCTTCGCCCCGGGCCGCCTGCCGCACCCCGGGTGAGCTGTCCCCGTCATCGTCCGCCTGGTGCTCGCGCGCACCCGCGGCGGCGCCCACCTTCGACCCGTCGTAACCCCAGCTCGCGGTGTCGTAGGCGTTCTCCTCGGGGATAAAGCCGGAGAACAGCCCGTCCAGGTCCTCGGTGTCGGCGAAGTCCTCGCTGATGATCGTCGCGGCGTTGGTGTAGTTCTCCACGTACTCGCGGAAAAACTTCCCGGTGGTCAGCACGTAGTTGATCACGCCGCCGAGCAGCGCGATGTCACTGCCGGCCCGCACCGGCACATGCAGGTCGGCCAGCGCGCTGGTGCGCGTGAACCGCGGGTCGATGTGGATCACGGTGGCGCCGCGCGCCTTCGTCTCCATGACCCACTGGAACCCGACCGGATGGCACTCGGCCAT
>DASWUW010001048.1:0-3051 GCA_036406335.1 Trebonia sp. | reverse complement strand
GGAGACCGCGACGACGCTGCCCCGCAGACCCTCGAACGGGGGCTCGGGGGCCACGCCCACGATCACGGCGCCGGTGCCATCAACGACGTTGACCACATCGCCGACAGTGAACACGGCCAAATACGGCTCAGCCGCGTTGTCGAGCAGTTCCTGCTCCCACGGCATCAGCTCGGGCTCGTCGGCGTTGGGGCCGTCGGGCTCGCAGATGAGCGCGGTCCACTCGCCGAGGTCGGCCTCACCGATGCCGGTCGAGGCGAGCGCGGTCGCGGCGGCCAGGGCCAGCGTGGCGTGCACCTGGGCGCAGGCGAGCAGCTGCGTCACGTTCTCGGGCTCGCGGTCGTTCTCCCAGGACATCAGGTACATCCGCTCGGCCTCGCGGTAGTGCTCGGGTCCGGTCGCCATCACGCCACCCAGCCCTTCATCCGGGCCACGACGTCCGTCGGCAGTACTGCCAGCAGGTCGAGCTGCCAGCGGGTGCCCGGCAGCGGCGGCGCCAGCAGCTCGTCGAGGTCGGCCAGCGCGTTGGTCAGGCTGGCCCCGGCGGTGAGCATGGGCGACGCCACCGAGGCCACGCCCTGCGCGGTCTCGGTCATCTCGCCGCCGATCGCAGCGTCCACCCACGTGGCAGCGGCGATCTGGTCGCGGCGACGCATGGCCTCGGCGGACAGGGCACGCTGCTCGGCGTGACGCGCCGACATCACGGCGTCCGCCTCGGCCAGCAGCGCGGCGATCGGCTTCGGGTGCTCGGCCGGGTCGTTCATCGGCACCGCCAGCAGCGCCCGGGCAGCGGCGAAGTCGCCGATACGGACGTCCTCGGCGTGCAGATCGAACAGGACCTCGGCGGCGATACCCGGCAGCGGGCGCACGGTCGGGTAGGGCCGTGTCAGCGCGTTCAGCGCGCGCTGACCACCGGTACTCAGCGCCAGATCCGGCGCCGGGTAGCGGGCAGCCACGTCAACGGGGCGCGTCAGGCGCGCCTCGTCGGGGATGGGATGGTGCAGTATTCTGGTCACTGATCAGCCTTCCTCTTGAGTTGATGGCTCCGTGGTGCTGGTCTTGAGCCCGGCCTGTTCGCGCAGGCACGGGCTCACTTGCTGTAGCGGGGGTGACGCGAGGACTTCAGCGCCGGCAGCACCGGGGCCGGCGCAACGCCGTTGAAGAAGTCGTCGATGTGCTTCTGAAGGAAGCGGTAGTAGCGCTGGCCCGGCAGCTTGGGGCAGAAGCCGATCTTGCCGGTGCGGGCCCAGCGGTAGATCGTCTCGACGTTGCATCCCGCCTGCTCGGCGAACTGGGCGGCGGTGAAGAACTTGGTCTTGGTCTTGGTCTTGGGGAGCGTGCTGATGGTCACCGGTCAGTCCTTTCTGATCGGGTCGGACTTGGGGACGATGCGGAACAGGCGCCGGAAGCCGAGCAGGTCGTCCGCCATGAGCAGGCCGCCGATGAAGTCGGTGCCGGGGCGTCCCGAGCCGGTGCGGATGCGGTGCACCTGACGCTCGGAGATGCACAGGGCTTCGGCGATCTCGGCGTTGGTCGTCCAGTCGTTGGCTCGAACGACCTTCTGGAACGTGGGGAGGATGAGCTCGATGGTGTAGCCGTCGTGCGGGGCGTCGTCCGTTCTCTCCATGGATGGAAACTACAACCTCCATCCATGGATGGCAAGATACGAGACGACATTTATTCCCGGCGGGCCCGCGCCATGGTGGCGCTGCCAAATCCGTGCTGGTGGGAGAGGCGCAGGTGAGCGGCAGGTGAATTCACACACGGCGAGCGGACGTGCATGTCCGCTATGCCTCGGTCAAAAGCTCACATGACCTGCGTAAGGAAAGTTCCATGCCGCTGTTCGCCGGACATGCATGGCGATATGGTGGCCCCGTGGCCACCACGGATGAAGACAAGCAGCGGCGGCACCGCTTCGCCATGTACCTCGACAAGGCGATGCGGGCCGCCGGCTACGTACGCTCCAGCGGGGGCCTGGACGTGCCTGCCTTGAGCCGGATGAGCGGAGTTGCCGACAACATTCTGCGTCGGTGGCTGAACGAGGGCGGAGAACCAAGCCTGCCGAACCTGCGCCAGGTCGCCCCCGCGCTCGGGCTGGAGCCGCTAGCACTCTTCGTCGCCTCCGGGCAGGTGCTACCCGAAGAGGCCGGGCCCGGTGGAACTCCCGAGTTGCCCCGGCGGCCGCCGACGCCCGAGGAGCGGATTATGGCCGATGACCTTCTGTCCGACGAAGATAAGAGTGCTCTGATTCACACCCTGCGCGGGCTTCGTGAGCGTAGGTCACCGCCCGAAGAGGCAGGGCGCCGTCAGCGAGCCTGATCAGGGCCTTGACTCTTGACTGTCCCTTTACCTCGGAGTTGACTCGGTGACCCGATCAGCGGTTACGCGATCAACGGGTGAGTGAGGGAAAATGTCCGAAGGCAGTCAAAGTCAAACCCACGTCGCCAGTCTCCAGCGCTGTAGACGGCTCCACTGGGGGGTGGTAGCCGCCCTCTCGGGATTAGCAGCCCTCTGGATCATCGTAAACCCCCTGACAGGCAACCACGCCAACGCCACCAACCGGTGGCTGCAAAGCGTCACGCTCCTGCTTGTCTCCGCAGCCTGCACCACGCTGGTCGTCTGGCTGATCCAGTACCTCGTGATCAAGCCCCACGACATCAGCGACAGGAAATTCGAACTCGGCTACCAGGCCGGCCGCGCCGATGCCCTGACCGAGATGCGCCCCTCGCTCAGCGCTGTCGCCTCCCTCTCCGATCGGCGCGGGCGCACAGGCACTTGATGTCGTCTCAGGTCGTATCGTGTGGGGACCGTGCCTACTTCCCCGGGGCACCATCCGCTGCCACCCACACAGAGAGACCGACGTGGCCAGACCCGCGAAGCCCAAGAAGCCGTATACGGAGCCGCGCAACGACGGGCCGTTTCCGTACCGCGTCCGGTGGCCACTCCCCCCAGACCCTGGTGGAGTGATCCGCTGGGGCTCAGCCTCCGGGTTCGCCGACGAAGACACCGCTATGGAGTACGGCTACGAGCAGATGCTCGCGGCCAAGAACGGCA
>DASWUW010001047.1:0-23646 GCA_036406335.1 Trebonia sp. | reverse complement strand
GGTCTTCGGTCAGGGTGAACAGCAGCGTGCTCTGGTGCCCGGCGAGCTCGGCCTGGATGCCGGAAACCAGCGGCAGGAGGGACGCCTCGATGGCCAGGGTGCGGGCCGGGCGGCTGACCACCAGGCCGAACGCCCCGGCCCGGCCGGCGGTCAGCGCGCGGGCGGCGCTGCTCGGCTGGAACCCGATCTCCCGGGCGATCGCCAGGATCCGCTCCCGGGTCGCGTCGGACACGCCGGGCTGGCCGTTCAACGCGAAAGAGACCGCGGCTTTGGTCACGCCGGCCCGCTGCGCGATGTCGGAAATCGTCGGGCGTTTCATCCGGCCCTCCTTGTCAGGCCTACTATCCCGGTTAAGTCTAACCGGGATAGGTCCGGGACGCGTCCCGGTAAATCCCGGGAAAGTCTCCGGTAAGTCCGGGACGCGTCCCTCACCAGGACGAATACCGCCGCCAGGTAGACGTAAATCCACTTAACCGGTATAGTCCAGAGTTAAGGTAGGCGCGGGGGTCATCCCCGGGAGACGGCCGCCCGGCGTAGGAGGCCAACGTGCGCAGGAACACCCCGAGGGTCACGACGGGCGGCAACCCGGCCCACTGGCTCGGCGCGAACTTCTGGTCGCGGACGGGCGGACCGCTCATGTGGCGGAACTACGACCCGGCCGTCATCGACACCGAGCTGGCCGTGCTGCGGCGGCACGGGCTGACCATGACCAGGTCGTTCTTCTACTGGCCGGACTTCATGCCCGGCCCCTACGAGATCGACGAGACGCTGGCCCGCCGGTTCGCCGACTTCCTGGACCGGCACGCCGCCCACGGGCTCGCCACGATCCCGACCTTCATCGTCGGCCACATGTCCGGCGCGAACTGGGACCCGGCCTGGCGGGGCGACCGCCACCTGTACAACGATGTCTGGATGGTGGGCCGGCAGGCCTGGTTCGCCGCCGAGATGGTCCGCCGCTACGCGGACCACCCGGCCGTGGCCGGCTGGCTGGTCTCCAACGAGATGCCGCTCTACGGCGGGGCCGACACCGGCCACGAGATCATCGCCACCTGGGCCCGGATCATCCGGGACGCGGTCCGGGCCGCGGGCGGCCACCAGCCGTTCTCGCTGGGCGACGGCGCCTGGGGCATCGAGGTAACCGGCGAAGACAACGGGTTCCGGCTAGCCGAGGTGAGCGAGATCGCCGACTTCCTCGGCCCGCACGTCTACCCCGTGGGCGACGACCCCGTCCGGCAGCGCTACGCGGCCGCGGTCGCCTGCGAACTCGCGGGCACGTTCGGCAAGCCGGTCATCATGGAGGAGTTCGGGGTCAGCTCCGACTTCGCCTCCGACGCCAACGCGGCCACCTACTACCGGCACCTGCTGCACAGCACGCTGCTGGCCGGCGCCAGCGGCTGGATCGCCTGGAACAACACCGACTTCACGCTGCCGGACCAGGATCCTTACCGGCACCACGCGTTCGAGCAGAACTTCGGGCTCACCGACGTCCAGGGCTCACCCAAGGCCACGCTCACCGAGATGCAGCGGTTCGCGGGCACGCTCGCCGCCATCGACTACGCCGGCTGCGAGCGCGCCGACACCGACACCGCGCTGATCGTCTCCAGCTACCTGGACACCCAGTACCCGTTCACCGGGCCCGACGCCCACTCCGCCGTGGCCAAGGCGCTGCACCAGGCCTACGCGGCGGCGCGGCTGGCCGACCTGCCGCCCCGGCTGACCCGGGAAACCGACGGGATCGAGCCGGGCGCCCGGCTCTACCTCGCGCCGTCGGTCAAGCAGGTCCTCGCCCCCACCGCCGCCGCCCTGGAGCAGCTGGCCGGCGACGGCGCGACGGTCTACGTCTCCTACTGCGCCGGCGACACCTCCTGGCAGCGCGGGCCGTCGTTCGGGGCGCTGAACGAACTCTTCGGGGTCAGGCACCAGCTCGACGTCGGCCTGGCCGACGTGATCGCCGACGACTTCGTCGAACTCACCCTCACCCGGGACTTCGGCGGCCTCAACCGGGGCACCACGCTCACCTTCCCGGTCGCGGGGAACGAGCATGCCCGCGCCTACCTGCCGGTCATCCCGGTCACGGCCGAGGTCATCGCGACCGATGCGCACGGCCGCCCGGCCCTGCTGCGCCGCCAGGCCGGCCGCGGCTCGCTGATCCTGTGCCCCTACCCGCTGGAGTACATGGCCGCGGCCGTGCCGCGGGTCAACCCGGACGCGACCGCCGCCCTGTACGGGGCGCTGGCCACCCACGCGGGAGTCCGCCGGATCGTGGCCGTCGACGACCCGGACGTCGCCTGCGACGTGCTGATCCACCGCGACGGCACCCGTTACGTGGTGATCGCCAGCCACGCCGACGAGGAACTGACGGTCAAACCGACCCTCGGCGGTCCCGGCGAGCACGCCCCGCCCCGGGGGCTGACCCCGCTGGGCGAGACCGAGATCGCCGACCGGGTCACGCTGGACCCGTTCGGAGTGCGGGTCTTCAAAATCGCCGAGTACTGAGCGCGTAAGTTGGGCCCATGCCCTGGTTCGATATGCCGCTCGAGCGGCTGCGCGAGTACCGGACGAGCACGCTGGAGCCGGACGGGCTCGACGACTGGTGGGCGCTGCGCATCGCGGAAGCGCGGACGCTGGCCCGGCCGCCGGCCCTTACCCGGCACCGGCCTCAGCTGTACGACCCGTTCGAGGTTTTCGACGTCGAGTTCTCCGGGGCCGGCGGCGACCGCATCCGGGCCTGGTACCTGCGGCCGCGCGACACGCCGGGCGCCCCCCTGGTGGTCAAGTACATCGGGTACGGCGGCGGCCGCGGTACCCCGACCGAGCACCTGCTGCTGCCCTCCCTGGGCTACACGCTGCTGGTCATGGACACCCGGGGACAGGGCGGCAAGTGGACCGCCGGGGCCACCCCGGACGGGTCGGCCGGCACCGGCCCGGAGTACTCGCAGGTGATGACCAGGGGCATCGCCACCCCGGAGACCTACTACTACACCCGGCTGTTCACCGACGCCGCGCTGGCGGTCGACGCGGCGCTCGAGCTGGCCGGCTCCGGCGCGTCACCGCGGATCGCGGTCACCGGCGGCAGCCAGGGCGGCGCGCTGGCGCTGGCGGCGGCGGCACTGCGCAGCGACGTGGTCCGGGTGTGCCACGCCCACGTTCCGTTCCTGTGCGACATCCAGCGGGCGATTACCCTCGCCCCGCATCCTCCCTACACCGAGATCCCCGAGTTCCTGGCCGAGAACATCGACCTCGTCGAGCCCGCGCTGAACACCCTGCGGTACGTCGACTGCGCACTGCTGGCCCGCCGGATCACCGCCGCGACGCTGGTAAGCGTGGGGCTGATGGACGTCACCTGCCCGCCGTCGACCGTCTTCGCCGCCTACAACGAGATCACCGCGGACAAGGAGATCGACGTCTTCCCCTACAGCGGCCACAGCTGGCCCCTGGCGGCCGGCGAGCGGCAGCTCGCGCACCTGCGCGAGCACCTGCCCACCGCGTTAGGCGGGCTAGTCGCGGATCACGACCCGGTTGGTCAGGGTGCCGATGGACTCGATCGTCACCGAGACCTGGTCGCCGTCGGTCAGCGGGCCGACGCCTTCCGGGGTGCCGGTCAGCAGGACGTCACCGGGCAGCAGGGTCATCACCGAGGAGACGTACTCGACCAGGGCGGGCACGTCCCACAGCAGCTCCGAGGTCCGCGCGTGCTGCTTGACCGCCCCGTTGACCGTGGTGGTGAGGCCCAGGTCGGCCGGGTCGGTGCCGGTCTCCATCCACGGGCCGAGCGGGCAGAAGGTGTCGAAACCCTTCGCCCGGGTCCACTGCCCGTCCTTGACCTGGAGATCCCGCGCGGTGACGTCGTTGGCGCAGGTGTAGCCGAAGATGACATCGGCCGCGCGCCCGCGCGGCACGTCCCGGCAGAGCCGGCCGATGATCACGGCCAGCTCCCCCTCGTAGTCCACCCGGTCGGTGGACTTCACCGGGTAGGCGATCCGGTCGCCGGGGCCGGTCACCGACGTGGACGGCTTGAGGAACAGGACCGGCTCCGGCGGCAGCTCGGTCCCGCCCATCTCCTTCACGTGCCCGGCGTAGTTCTTGCCCACCGCCACCACCTTGGACGGCAGCACCGGGGCGAGCAGCCGCACCTCGGCAAGGGGATAGCGGTCACCGGTGAACCGGACACCCGCCGGGTCGATCCCGAACGGGTGACCGTACAACTCGGCGATGGTCTGCGGCTGCCCGCTCTCACCCTCAACGACGCCGTAGGCAACCCCGTCGCCCTTGGCGAACCTCGCGATACGCACGATGCTCCTTCGCAGTCGTCTAACGGGGGCAGCAGGACGTTACTGCTGGTACCCCTCCACCTCGGGCACCGGACGAGCGGCGGCGGTGTCCGGGTTCTCCCCGTAGTCGCGCTTCGCCCGGCGCTGACGCAGCAGATCCCAGCACTGGTCGAGCGCCTCTTCGGTTGAACGAAGACGCTCGTGCTCCTGTTCCGAGCTGAGCTCGCCCTGGGCGAGCTGGCTCCGCAGCTGATGCTCGGTATCGATCAGCTCACCGATCCGCCCCATGATGTCTTTGTCTTCCATGTGCTTAAGGTATGCGAGCGGCCGTCGGGCGTGCGACCGGGATACGGGTTGGACGGCCGCAGCCGGGCTTACCGATTGATAACGCCCCTGTCGCCGCGGTGACGGGCGTAGTCGAACGCGGGCGACACCGCTCGGCTGCAGGCCCCCGGGAAAGACAGTGGACGTCTGGGCACCCTAGAGGGTGCCCAGACGTCCACTGTCAGGGCGAGGCGCAGCGGCTGCCGGGCCGGGGCTGATCCTTGTGGGGGCCACGGTGCAGCCATTGCCGCCAGTGACCGCTGGGCCTCGTGAGTTCAGCGGGAGTGGCGGCGGACCGGAGCGGGCGGCGGGTGGGTGCCGCTCCGGGAGGCGCCTCGGGGATAGGGCTACCCGGGGATGGGTACCCGGGGGATGGGGCTACTCGGGGACGCGGCCGGCGCGGAGCAGGCCGTAGGTGACCGCTTCTTCCAGGGCGTGCCAGGAGGCGGAGATGACGTTCTCGTCCACGCCGACGGTCGACCAGGCGGTGCCTGCGGCGTCGCTGGACTCGATGAGGACCCGGGTGATGGCGCCGGTGCCGGCCGACCCTTCCAGGATGCGGACCTTGTAGTCGGTCAGCTCCAGGCTGGCCAGCTCGGGGAAGGTCTGCTCCAGGGCGGAGCGCAGCGCGCGGTCCAGCGCGTTCACCGGGCCGTTGCCCTCGCCGACGGCGACCACGCGCTCGCCCTTGGCCGTCAGCCGGACGGTGGCCTCGCTGGTGACCCCGCCGTCCTCGCGCTGCTCGACGATCACCCGCCAGGACTCGACGGTGAAGTGCCGCTTGCGCTCCCCCGCCAGCTCGTCGCGCAGCAGCAGCTCGAAGCTGGCGTCGGCGGCCTCGAAGGAGTAGCCCCGGGCTTCCAGTTCCTTGACCTTGTCGGTGACGCGGCCGATGACTTCCTTGTCGCCGGACAGGTCGAAGCCGAGCTCACGGCCTTTCAGCTCAACCGAGGCGCGGCCGGCCATGTCGGAGACGAGCATCCGCATGTCGTTGCCGACCGCGGCCGGGTCGATGTGCTGGTACAGGTTCGGGTCGACCCGGATGGCGGAGGCGTGCAGCCCGGCCTTGTGCGCGAACGCGGAGACGCCGACGTAGGGCTGGTGGGTGTCCGGGGTGACGTTGGTGACCTCGCTGATCGCGTGGGCGATGCGGGTCATCTCCTTGATGCCCTCGCCCTCCAGGACCTGCTGGCCCTTTTTCAGCTGCAACCCTGCCACCACGCTGAACAGGTTGGCGTTGCCGGAGCGCTCGCCGTACCCGTTCGCGGTGCCCTGCACGTGGGTCACGCCCGCCTCGACGGCGACCAGGGTGTTGGCGACACCGCAGCCGGTGTCGTCGTGGCAGTGGATGCCGAGCCGGGCCCCGGTCGCTTCCGCGACGCGGCGGACGACGTCGCCCAGTTCGGTGGGCATCATGCCGCCGTTGGTGTCGCACAGCGCGATGACCTCCGCCCCGGCTGCGGCCGCGGTGCGGACGCACTCCAGCGCGTAGGCCGGGTTGGCCCGGTAGCCGTCGAAGAAGTGCTCGGCGTCGAGGAAGACCCGCTGGCCCTCCTCCCGCAGGTGCCGCACCGTGTCGGCGATCATCGCCAGGTTCTCGTCCAGCGTGGTCCGCAGCGCGAGCTCGACGTGGCGGTCATAGCTCTTGGCGACCAGGGTCACCACCGCGGCACCGGACTCGCGCAGCGCGGCGACCTGGGCGTCGTCCGCGGCGCGGGCGCCTGCCTTGCGGGTCGAGCCGAACGCGGCCAGGGTGGCGTGCCGCAGGCTGAGCTCGGTCTGGGCCCGGCGGAAGAACTCGGTGTCCTTCGGAATCGCTCCCGGCCAGCCGCCTTCGATGTACCCGACGCCGAGCCGGTCCAGGTGCCTGGCGATCACCAGCTTGTCGGCCACCGTGAGGTTCAGGCCCTCCTGCTGCGCGCCGTCGCGCAAGGTGGTGTCGTAGACGTGGAACTGGTCGTCGAGCATCGTCGCTTCCCGTTTCTTCCGTGTCGTGGTGGCGGCGGCAAACAAAAAGACCCCCCGCGAGTACGCGAGAGGTCTGCGCGTCGGCACCGGGCTCAGCATCAGGTCCGCTGAGCCGCGACTAGGACTGGTTCCCTAGCTGCCGACGCGCCTGGCGATAATAATCAGCCCGGCCGTCACGCTGCCTAGTGTGCCACACGCGGGCAGCAATGCGCTAACCCGGAGCGGAAGTGCGGGCGCGGGAGTGCGGGCGCGGCAGTGCGGGCGCGGAGGCACGGGTGCGGAGGGCTAGGTCAGCTGGCGGCGCTGAGGAAGTGGCCGGCCAGGGCGGCGGCCGCCTGGCCGGCGGTGGCGCCGGTTTCCAGGACGGCGACGGCCAGGTTGCCGCGGTACCCGACAAACCAGCTCAGGTAGGAGTTCTTGGCGGACTGGACCGTGCCCGCCTGGCCGTAGACCGGCGTGCCGGACAGGTTCGCCGCGTGCGCCGATCCCGACTGGACGGCCAGCCGCATCAGCTGCTGCAGCTCGGCCAGCTGGGCCGTCGTCAGCGGCGGCTTCAGGCTGGCGGAGCTTTGCGCGGGCATGAGCACGGGGGTGTGCCCGGTGCCGTCGGCGACCTCGGCCGCGACGGCGGCCAGGCTGAGCGGGCTCATCAGCACCCCGCCGGTGCCGGTGGCCTGCTCCGCCATCTCCGCCTCGGTGGAGACGGCGGCGGCCGAGCCGGAGAAGGCCGGCAGCCGCAGCTGCCAGCCGGCCCCGATGCCAAAGGCGCGCTCGGTGCTGGTGAGCTGCTGCGTGGTCAGGGTGCGGGACAGGTTGGCGAACGCGGTGCCGCAGCCGTCGGCAAAGTCGGTAGCGAGGGTCGCGGCGGCCGACGCGGACGGCTGGTAGGTGAACGTCTCCCCGCCTACCTCGGTGACCGGCTCGCACGGGAGCGGGTGGTTCACGCCGATGCCGGTGGACAGCAGCGCGGCGGCGGACACGATGCTGAAGGCCATACCCGGCTCGACCCGGGCGTTGAGGCCGCCCCCGGACGGCAGCTTGACGCGGCCGGCCTCGCGCGACGCCAGGGCGCGGATCGCCCCGGTGCGGGTGTCGACCGCGACGATCTCGGCCGAGCTCGGCTGCCCGGCCAGGGCCCCGTCCGCGGCGCCCTGCACCCGGCTGTCCAGCGTGGTCTGCACCGGTGTGCCGCCGTGGCCGCCGGTTGAGCTCCACAGCAGCGTGGCGGTGCGGCCCGTCTTGTCTACCACGATGACCGAGGTCGTCGGGGTGCCGACCAGTTCGTCCTGGTAGCTCTGCTCGAGGCCGTTCACGCCGACGGTCATGCCCGGCTGGTACGCCGCGCCCTCGGCCCGCAGCTGCTGCGAGTTCTCGGTCCCGACCTGGCCGACCACGTCCTGCGCGGCGGAGTCGAACAGCCGCTGCCGCTGCTGCTGGTGGCTGATCCCGGGCACCCTGGCCAGCTCGGCCCCCAGCTTGCCGTAGCCGGCCGGGTCAAGCGTGAGCAGCGCGAGGAACGAGCGCGGGGGGGCGGCCTTGATCTGGCCCAGCACCTGCAGTTCGTCCAGCCCGGTGAGCTTACTGAAGGCCGCCGCCGTGGCCACCGGGTCCTTCAGCTGACCCGGGTAGACGCCGATCCGGTAAGCGTCCGACTCGGCCAGCAGCGGCTTGCCGGTTACGTCTTCGACCGCGGCCCGCGGCGCGTAGGCGGTGACCACGGCGAGCCGGTCGCCGGCGCCGAGCCGCGGGTTGACGACGGCGGGGGTCCAGTTGACGACCCAGCCGCCGTTCCTGGCGGTGAGGCCGAACTGCCCGGTGTAGGTCCAGTGCTGGCCGCCCTGGGCCAGGTCCACGGTGGACTTGAAGGTGGCCACCGCGGTCTTGCCGTGCTGCTCGATGTGCTCCAGGGCGAAGAACGCGTTGGTCGCGTCCAGATCGGTGTAGGCGGCCGCGAGCTGCGCGGTCACCTGGCTGGCGGTGCCGCTGGTGAGCGCGGCCGCCTGCGCGTAGTTGCCCGACTGCCAGTCGAGCAGGAAGGACTGCACGGTCGGCTCGGCCGACGGCTCGCCGCCGTAGCCGGTCGCGAAGCCTACGCTGATTACGCCGGCGAAGAGCAGCGCGGCGACGGCCAGCCGCAGCTTCCCGGACACCCGGGGGCGCCGCTCCGGCTGCCTGCGGTGCCGGTGCCCGCGGCCCGGCGGCGGTACGGGCGGGCGGGGAGCCGGGCGCGGAGCGGGCCCGGATTCCGGTACCGGTGACGGTGACCGCGCCGGGGCGGACGGGGCTGGCTGCGGGGTGGCGGCGTTCTCGGGGAGCGGCGTCGGAGACACCCAGGCGGGCGGGACTTCAGGGGCCAGCGCCACTTCGGGAGCCGACGGGACTTCGGGGGCCAGCGCGACTTCAGGGGCTAGCGCGGTTTCGGGAGCTGGCGCGACTTCAGGGGCTGGCGCGGCCTCGGGGACTGGCGGCGTATCGCGGCCGGCCTGGACCGGCAGCCGTCCGCCGAGCCGGCCCGAGGTCAGCGTGGCCAGGCCGGGCAGGCCGAAGAAGGTGAAGGAGCCGCGGGGCTGGCCCGCATGGCTGCCCCGTTCACGCGAGCGCGTGGTCACCGTCCGCCTCCGGATTCACCGGCGTCGCCGAAAGGCACGTTCGACCTCCCTGGCCGCGTCTTTCTTGGCCAGGTCCTGCCGCTTATCGTAAGTCCGTTTACCGCGGGCCACCGCAAGCTCCACCTTGACCTTGCCGTCCTTGAAGTACAGCGACAGCGGGACGAGCGTCAGCCCGCCCTCCGACGTCTTGCGGACCAGCCGGTCGATCTCTCCCCGGTGCAGGAGAAGCTTCCTGGTTCTCCTCGGCGTGTGGTTGGTCCAGGTGCCCTGGGTGTACTCCGGGATATGCACGTTATGCAGCCAGACTTCTCCGTCGGAAACCAGTCCAAACCCGTCCGCGAGCGACGCGCGCCCGAGGCGCAGTGATTTGACCTCGGTACCGGTCAGTGCGATCCCGGCCTCGTAGGTGTCCTCGATGGCGTAGTCGTGCCGGGCCCGCCGGTTTGAGGCGATGACCTTGCTTCCCTGCTCGCGTGCCACGTTTCTCCCGTCCCGACCTCATATCGAGGCTACCCGCGGCCGGCCCCAGGACGGGCCCGCGACACGGCCCGCATCCGGCTTAAAGCAGCTAAACGCGCAGGTAGCGACGGAGTGTCAAGAACGATGTCACTCCGCAGAGGGCCACCCCGATCAGCAGCGCGAGCGCGATGACCTCGATCAGGTCGCCGGTGGACAGACCCACGTTGTAGTTGAAGTACTGCTGCAGGTTGTTCAGCAGCAGCGACTTCACCCCGATGAGCAGCACGGTCGCCAGCGCCCAGCCCAGCAGTCCCGCGATCACGCCCTCGAGCAGGAACAGCAGCTGGATATAGAAGTTGGACGCGCCGACCAGCCGCATGATGCCGGTTTCCCGGCGCCGGTTGAACGCGGACAGCCGGATAGTATTGGCGACCAGCAGCACGGCCGCCACCACCAGGATCAGGGCCACGATGACGACCGCGTTCCGCAGGCCGTCGAGCAGCCGGTAGAACTTGTCCAGGATGTTCATCTCGTCGATGACCGAGTCCACGCCCTGCGCGCCGGTAACCGCGCTGGCCACGATGTTGTAGTCGGCCGACGGGTTCTTCAGCTTGATCTCCAGCGACGGCGGCATGTCCGTCTCCTTCAGGGTGGAGACGTAGGACTGGTCGTTGGTGAAGGCCTGCTTGTACAGGGCCCAGGCGGCGGCCTGGGAGACGTAGGCGACGTTCTGCACCTGGGACATGGCCTGCAGGCGCTGCTCCAGCGCCTGCGTCTGCGCCGTGGTCACCGCACCGTGGCAGGCCGGGTTGGCGCTGTCCGCGTAGCAGAGGTAGACCGAGATCTCCACCTTGCTCTGCCAGTAGGTGCGGGTGCTGTCGACCTGCTTGACGAAGAGCAGCCCCGTGCCGAGCAGAGACAGGCTGATCGCTACCACCACGATGAGCGCGATGGTCATGGTGAGGTTGCGGCGCAGCCCGACCCAGATCTCCTGGAACACGAAGTTTGAACGCATACTGGCCTTATCTCATCCCTGGGAGTCGGGCGCCGCCACCTGGGCACCCGGTAAGCAGGCGGTAATAACCGCGTCCGGGCGCGGCTAGTAGTTCTGGCCGTAGACGCCGCGGTTCTGGTCGCGGACCACCTTGCCGTACTCGAGCTCGATCACGCGCTTGCGCATCGAGTCCACGATCGCGGCGTCGTGCGTGGCCATGACCACGGTGGTCCCGGTCCGGTTGATCCGGTCCAGCACCTTCATGATGCCGATCGAGGTGGCCGGGTCGATGTTCCCGGTCGGCTCGTCGGCGAGCAGGATCATCGGGCGGTTGACGAACGCGCGGGCCATCGCGACCCGCTGCTGCTCGCCGCCGGACAGCGCGTCCGGCAGCCGGTCGTGCTTGCCTTCCAGGCCCACCAGGTCCAGCACTTCGGGGACCACCCGCTTGGTGAAGCGCCGGGGCTTGCCGATCACCTCGAGCGCGAACGCGACGTTCTGCTCGACGGTCTTGTTGGGCAGCAGCCGGAAGTCCTGGAACACGCAGCCGATCTTGCGCCGCAGCGCGGGGACCTTCCAGTTGGTGAGACGGGCGAGGTCGTTGCCGGCGACCAGAATGCGGCCGTCGTTGGGCCGCTCCTCGCGGAGAATCAGCCGGAGGAAGGAGGACTTGCCCGACCCGGAGGGGCCGACCAGAAAGACGAACTCGCCCTTGTTGATCGTCATGTCGACGTTTTCCAGCGCGGCCCGATTCTGGTTCGGGTAGATCTTGGTGACGTTTTGAAACTCGATCACAGGACCATCACAGGATCTCGAGGCGTTGTACCGGTCCTCACCTGAAGGACTGGCCGTGCCGGGGGGCAGAGGGGCGTTCGCATCGCCCAGCCTCCGCACGGGGGGGTATTGCGGCTTAGCTAGGCAACTTGCGGGTAACCTGGCTTAGCAGGGAACAGTCTAGGAGAAAACTGGCGCCTAAGGCCCCGGTTCACGTCAAGTGCACCCGGGCACCTACCGGAAGGGGTCAAGGATGAGCTGCGAGCACCTGATCTGCGCTCACTGTCTCGGCCCGGTGGACGAGGGCCGTTGTCCGGTCTGCCGCGCGGCCCGCGCCGAGGTCCATCACCACGGCCCGGCGGTCACTCCGCAGCTGCTCATCGCGGCCGCGCTGCTGCTGATTCTGGGCCTGCTGATCGCCGCTCACGTGTTCCCGTAACAAACGGCCCGGCGGAAAAGAAGAAAAGCCGAGTAAGCCGAACGAACTCGGCTGTCTCCCGTCACGCCACGTTTCTGCAGTAACACGTTCCGCGGGTGAAACACGGAACCGTTCGGGCGTTAGTGACTTTGGGCGGGCCGCTCGCTAAGACGTTAGTCGGCTTCGTTCTCGGCCTTGCGCAGCCAGCGGATCTCGGCGTCGATGAACTCGTCGATCTCGCCGTCGAGGACGGACTCCGCCTGCGCGGTCTCGTAGCCCGTCCGCTGGTCCTTCACCATCTGGTACGGGTACAGGACGTAGTTGCGGATCTGCGAGCCCCAGGCCCGGCGGCCGTCGCCCCGCAGGGCAGCGAGCTCGCTGGCCTCTTCCTCGCGGCGGCGCTCGAGCAGCTTGGCCGCCAGGACCGCCATCGCCGAGGCCTTGTTCTGGATCTGGGACCGCTCGTTCTGGCAGGAGACAACGATGCCGCTGGCCAGGTGGGTGATCCGCACCGCCGAGTCGGTCGTGTTGACGCCCTGGCCGCCGGGGCCGGACGAGCGGAACACGTCGACCCGGATCTCGTCGTCAGAGATGTCCACGTGGTCGGTCTGCGCCACCACCGGGACCACGTCCACCCCGGCGAAAGAGGTCTGGCGGCGGCCCTGGTTGTCGTACTTGGAGATGCGCACCATGCGGTGGGTGCCCTGCTCGCCGCGCAGCGTCCCGTAGGCGTAGGGCGCCTTCACCGCGAACGTGGTGGACTTGATCCCGGCCTCGCCGTAGGAGACGTCGTAGATCTCCGCGTGGTACTTGTGCCGTTCCGCCCAGCGCAGGTACATGCGCTGCAGGTTCCCGGCGAAGTCTTCCGCGTCCGCCCCGCCCGCCTGGGAGTTGATCGTGATCAGCGCCTCACGGGCGTCGTACTCGCCGTTCAGCAGGGTGCGGATCTCCAGCAGGTCCATGTCCTTGCGCACCCCGGCAAGCTCGGACAGGGCCTCGTCCCGGGTGTCCTGGTCGTGCTCGTCCTCGGCCAGCTCCAGCAGCACGGTGATGTCGGCGAGCCGCTGCCGCAGGCCGTCCATCCGGCCCAGCTCCCCCTCAAGGAAGGAGAGCCGGCGGGTGACCTCCTGAGCGCGGGCCTGGTCCTCCCACAGGGTCGGGTCGCCGGCCTGCTCGCGCAGGTCGGTGACCTCGGTGCGCATCGCCTCAGGATCGACCACGGCCTCGATAGTGTCGAGCTTGGACGACAGTTCCGAGATCTCGTCGGCGGGACCGGTAGCTGCCATGCCGGAAGCCTACGCGAATACCGGCCCGTCAGCGTATTTAGGCGGCCGGCGCGACCGTCTGCATTCAGGTGCCAAGACCGAAACCAGCTGGCCGAAGAACAGCCGGTAGTTCCGGTGCCGCAGGGACGAGCCGACCCGGGACCGGCTGAACCCCGCGGCCGGACTCCGGGGCGACCTTGACCGGGACGGGCTCTTCCGGGGCGGCCAGGCGGCCGACTTGGGTATCCTCCGCATTCGTGGAACTTCGAAGGCGCTGGCAGCGCCCGGGCTGGCGCGGGCCCTGGTCCGTCGCGGCGCTCGGCCTGGCGGCCGCGCTAGCCGCCGCGGGCTGCACGTCCGGCTCCGGCAGCACCGCCGGCGGCACTGGCAGCACCGCCGGCCCGGGGACGGTGCTGGGCGGAACCCCGGTGATGGCTCGGCCGGCCGTCACTCCGGCCCAGGCCCGGCGGGTCTTCGATGCCTACCGCGCGGCGAGCGCCAGGGCGGCCAAGACCGGCGACCAGGCGCTGGCGCTGTCGGTGGTGACCGGCGTGCAGCGGGCGGTGCTGGCCGCGACGCTCGGCCGCCGCACGGTCGTCACCACCGGGACACCGTCCAGCGCGGCGTACAGCAGCACGCTGACCATCACCCTGAACTACGTCCCGCAGAGCTACGGCACGCCGACGTTCTACCTGCCCGAAGGCACCGGCTACCCGCGGTTCTTCGCCGCCAGCGCCCGCGGAACGGTCCCGGGCCTTCCCGCCGGCGTACCCGCGACCATAGTGACCGGCGGGACCGCGGTCCGGGCCGACGGCACCGCGCTGCTGCTGTTCGAGCAGGCCCGCGTGGGCGCGCCCTGGCTGCTGGCCAGCAGCTCGCAGCTCCCGGCCGGGATGACGCTGCCGAAGCTGGCGGTGGACCGGGCCGGGTACGTCCCGGTCGTATCGTCGTCGGCCGCGCTGCTGGTCCGGCCGGATGAGGTCGGCGCCCTGCAGGCAGCGGTGGTAGACGACGGGCCGGCCAGCACCGCGGCCCGGGCGGTGTCGGCCGGGCCGCTGACCACCGGCCTGTACACGGGCGCCCGCCACCCGGTGGACGGCCTGCGGGCTCCGGCGGGCGACGTCTACCAGTGGGAGCTAGCGGGTTCCGCCCTTCTTCCCGGCTTCGCGCTGCGCACCGCGGACGGCGGAGCCCTCACGTTCTACGCGATGTCCCTGGACATGACGGTCGCTGTGCCGGACGAAATCAGCAAGACCGACCCAGTCCGCTCCGGTCCGCCGATCCCGATCCCAGACAGCCTGCTCCCGCTGCTCCCCCCGGGCCAGGCCGCCCCGCTGATCCAGCTGTCGGCAGGGCAGACGCTGTCCTTCGCCGCCGTCGACCCGCCGGCCGGCGGGCCGGCTGGGAAGGTTCAGGTGATCGCCATGGGCGGCGGGCTCACCTCAGCCTCCGCGACCTGAGCCCGCCTCATGATCACGGTAGATCCGACCCGCTGGGGTGGGTAAAGTCTCCGTCGGCAGGAAACTGCCGGCAGGAACTTAAGAGCCGGGGGTCACCAGGCTGCGGATGACGCGGACGGCTACCGACAGGGTGGTGAAGGTGAAGCGGTTGCTCTCCCAGATCTCGGCCAGGGTCGCGGCGGCCCGGGACACGGCGGCCGAGTTCTGCGCCTCCCAGACGGCGATGCGCTCGGCGGTGCCGGCCGCGATGCCGCCGGCTGCCAGGACGTCCCGGGTCAGCGCGGCGTGGGCGGCGTAGAGGTCGTCGCGCAGCGCTGAACGGGAGGCCGAGGACCAGCGGTCGTCGCGGGGCAGGGCGACGATCAGGTCGCGCAGCCGGCCGAGCTGCAGCCGGTCGGCGAGCAGGAAGTAGACCGCCGCGGTCTCCTCGACGCCGTGCGCGGCCGCGGCGGCGCTGGTCACGATGTCGAACGCGGAGTACGAGGGCACCATCGCGGCGACCTCGTCCGCCAGCCCGGCGGGGACGCCGCGGCTGGTGAAGGAGGCCCGACGCTCCTCGAAGCCGGCCAGGTCGCGGCCCGACAGCAGCTTGGGGATGGCGGAGCGGACCGCGGCGGTCCCGGTGCTGAGGAAGCTGACCGTCTCGGAGATCCCGAACGGCGGGCGCCGGTTCAGCAGCAGCCAGCGCGTCGTCCGTTCCACCAGCTTGCGGGCTTCCAGCACGACCGCGATGCGGGCGTCCACGTCGACCGTGCCCGCCAGCGCCTCGACCTGCTGCCAGAAGGCCCGCAAGCCGAATACCTCCTGGGCGACCAGCCAGGCCCGGGTGATGTCGGGCACCTCCATCCCGGTCTCCTCGCCCAGCCGGAACAGGAACGTGGAGCCGCCGGTGTCCACCATCTCGTTGATCACCGAGGTGGTGATGATCTCCCGGCGCAGCCGGTGGCCGCCGAGCTGGTCGGCGAACCGGTCCCGCAGCGGGGCGGGGAAGTAGCCGGCCAGGGTGGACCGCAGGTACGGGTCGTCGGGCAGGTCGGAGGCGAGCACCTGCTGGCCGGCCGCGATCTTGGTGTGCGCGAGCAGCACCGCGAGCTCCGGGGTGGTCAGCCCGGTTCCGGCCGAGCGGCGGGCGGCGATCTCCTTCTCGTCCGGCAGCCCGTCGGTCTCCAGCGAGACCCGGTTCTGCCGCAGCAGCTGGCGCAGGTAGCGGCCGTGCACGTGCAGCAGCCGGTCCGCCTGGTAGCGGGCGACGGCGAGGGCCATGTTCTGGCCGTCGTTGTGCCGCAGCACGTGCGCGGCGACCTCGTCGGTCATCGCGTGCAGCAGCTGGTTGCGGTCGAGCGGCGCCTGCTGCGGCGGCTGGCCCGCGACGGGCTCGTCGGCCGGCGTGTCCCCGGAGGCGATCGCGCCCGTGGCCACCGCCCCGGCCAGCAGGATCTTGATGTTGACCTCGTGGTCGGAGGTGTCCACGCCCGCCGAGTTGTCGATGAAGTCGGTGTTCACCAGGCCGCCGCCGAGCGCGTACTCGATCCGCGCGGCCTGGGTGAGCCCCAGGTTGCCGCCCTCGGCGACCACCCGGGCCCGCAGCTGGGTCGCGTCGACCCGGACGGCGTCGCTGGACCGGTCCCCCGCGTCCGCGTGGGTTTCTCGGGAGGCCTTCACGTAGGTGCCGATGCCGCCGTTCCACAGCAGGTCGACCGGGGCGCGCAGGATCGCCGAGATCAGCTCGTCGGGCGAGAGCGCGGTAACCGCGGCGTCCAGGCCGAGCGCGTCCCGGGCCTGCGCCGAGACCGGCACCGACTTCGCCGACCGGGGCCAGCTGCCGCCGCCGGCGGAGATCAGCGCCTGGTCGTAGTCCGCCCAGGAGGAGCGGGGCAGGTCGAACAGCCGCTGCCGCTCGGCGAAGCTGGCCGCCGGGTCCGGGGCCGGGTCGATGAACACGTGCCGGTGGTCGAACGCCGCGGTCAGCTTCAGGTGGGGCGACAGCAGCATGCCGTTGCCGAACACGTCACCGGACATGTCGCCGACGCCCACCGCGGTGAACTCGTCGGTGTCCGGGTTCAGCCCCAGCGCGGCGAAGTGCCAGCGGACCGACTCCCAGGCGCCGCGGGCGGTGATGCCCATCTTCTTGTGGTCGTAGCCCTCGGAGCCGCCGGAGGCGAACGCGTCGCCCAGCCAGTACCCGTAGCGCCCGGCGATCTCGTTGGCCACGTCGGAGAACCTGGCGGTTCCCTTGTCCGCCGCGACCACCAGGTAGGGGTCGTCGCCGTCGCGCCGGACCACGCCGGGCGGCGGGACCACGTCGTCGCCGGCGATGTTGTCGGTGATGTCGAGCATCGCGCTGATGAAGGTCCGGTAGCAGGCGAGCACCTCGGCCTGGTAACGGTCGCGGTCGGCCGCATCCGGCAGCCGCTTGCAGACGAAGCCGCCCTTGGCGCCGGACGGGACGATGACCGCGTTCTTTACCTCCTGCGCCTTGACCAGCCCGAGGACCTCGGTGCGGAAGTCTTCCGGCCGCTCCGACCAGCGCAGCCCGCCGCGGGCGACGGCGCCAAACCGCAGGTGCACCGCCTCCAGCCGGGGCGAGTACACGAACATCTCGAACTTGGGCCGCGGGGCGGGCACCGCAGGCACTCGTTCGGGCGCGAGCTTGAACACGAGATAGTCGGGGAAATCGCTTTCCTCGGCGCCGCCCTGGAAGTAGTTGGTGCGCAGGGTGGCTTCGATGAGCGACCGGTAGAGGCGCAGGATGCGGTCGTGGTCCAGGCTGACCACGTCGTCCAGCGCGCTGCGCAGCTCCTCGGTGATCCCGGTGCAGCGTTCCTCCGCGCCGTTCTGCAGGCCCGGGTCGAACCGGGACTCGAACAGCCGGACCAGCAGCCGGGTGATCGCCGGGTTGGCCCGCAGTACCCGCTGCAGGTAGCTCTGGCTGAATGACACGCCGAGCTGCCGCAGGTAGCGCGCGTAGGCGCGCAGCACCACGACCTGGCGCCAGCTCAGCCCGGCGTCAAGCACCAGGTTGTTGAACTGGTCGTCCTCGGTCCGGCCGTGCCACAGCGCGGTCAGCGCGGCTTCGAACCCGGCGCGGACCGCGGCGGCCTCGGCCTCGGATACCGCGGGGCGGTCACCGCGGAGGCCGAAGTCGTAGATCCAGAACGGGTCACCGCCGCCGAACTCGTAGGGGTGCTCGTCGAGCACCTCCAGGCCCATGTGCTGCAGCTGCGGGAGCACGTCGGACAGCGTGATCGGCGTGAGCCGGAAGACCCGCAGCCGCCAGCACTCGCCGGGGACCATCGACAGCTGGATGGCGAACGGGGCGGACTGCTCCCGCAGCCGCTGCACCACCGCCAGGTCGGCCACCGCGGCCGACGCCGGGGTGCTGGCCTTGTAGGCCTCGGGAATGGCGTCGACGCAGGTCCGCAGCATTATTGCCGCCCGGTCGGAGCCGAGCTGGCGCTCCGCCTCCGCGACCAGGTTGTCGTCCCAGGAGCGGACGGCGGCGGCGATGCCCGCCTGCAGGGCGGTCTGGTCGACCTTGGCCAGCGCGCGGCCGGGCTCGGCCTGCACCACCACGTGCAGCCGGGCCAGGGCGGAGTTGCCCACCATCGCGCTGTAGTCGACCGAGGAACCGCCGAAGGCGGCGCGCAGGATCTCCTGGCAGCGCAGCCGGACCTGGGTGGTGTAGCGGTCGCGGGGCAGGTAGACCAGGCAGGACACGTAGCGGCCGTAGTAGTCGGGCCGCAGGAACAAGCGCACCTGCTTGCGCTCGGCCAGGCCGAGCACGGCCAGGGCGATCGGGGCCAGCCGCTCCGCGCTGATCTCGAACAGCTCCTCGCGGGGGTAGCTCTCCAGGATCTCGGTCAGCGCCTTGCCGTCGTGGCTGTCGGCCGGCACGCCGGCGATACCGAGCATCCGGTCCACCTTGCGGCGCAGCACCGGGATGCGGGTGACGGACTCGGTGTAGGCCGCCTGGGTATACAGGCCGAGGAAACGGTACTCGCCGGTAACCTCGCCGGTCTGCGGGCTAAAACGGCGGACCGCCACGTAGTCCAGGTAGCTGGGCCGGTAAATGGTGGACTTGACCGACGACTTGGCCAGCACCAGCAGCCGCGCGCGCTTGCTGCCCAGGCCGGCTCCCGGCTGGGTGACGGCGAAGGAGTCTTCGGCCCCGTCGTGGCGCAGGATACCGAGGCCGGTGCCGGCCAGCGGCCTGAGCTCGGGCCCGGCGCCGGACACGTCGTAGGCCCGGTAGCCGAGAAAGGTGAAATGGCCGGCCGACAGCCAGGCCAGCAGCTCGCTGGCTTCGGCCTCTTCCGGGTCGCCCGCCTCGGCCAGCAGTTCGACCAGGTCACGGGCGGCGGCCCGCAGGCGCCGCTGGTCTTCCATGGTGACCCGCAGGTCGTCGACGACGCGGCGCAGGTCAGCGGCGAGCCGGCCGGGGTCGGCGGCGGGGCCGAGCTCGACGTGAATCCAGGACTCGCGGACCGCGTCGGCGTCGGTGTCGCTGGCGCCGGATTCGGTCGGTCCGGTGCCGTGCGCCGTCCCGGCCACGTCCCGGTGCACGGTGAGCAGCGGGTGGACGATCAGCCGGATGTCGGCGTGGTGCCGGTTGAGCTCCATGGTGACCGAGTCGACCAGGTAAGGCATGTCGTCGGTGACCAGGTCGATGACGGTCCCGGCCCCGGTCAGCGAGGCCCCCGCCCCGGAGCTGGCGGCGACGGCCGGGCGGCCCTGCGGGCGGCTGGCGCCGAGCGCGGCGTGCCGGGCCGCGGCGGCGGCCAGCCGGGCCGGGCCGGCCGCGATCAGGTCCTCGACGGCGACCAGCCGGTAGTACGCGGCGAGGAAGCCCGGCCGGTCGCCCGCCGCCTGGCTAGCGTCCCCCGGCGGGGCGATGCCCCCGTCCGGGGCGGCCGCCCAGATGGCCGCCGCCTGGGCGACGAGTTCCTCCCTGGTGTCGTCCGAGACCGGCATGGCCTCAGCCGCACGTTCCGGCATTGCCTGTCACTCCTTCGTGATGGCCGGGCGGCACCACGCTGTGCCGCCCGTGCACACGGGCATGCGGCGATGCCCTCCTGCTTACAGACTAGCGGCCGCCGGTCACGAGTCCGACGAGGTGATGAGGGCGATGAGCGCATCGAGGGCGGTGAGCTCGGGCAGGACCAGGTCGGCGCCGGCGTCCCGCAGCTCGGCGGCCGACGCGCGGCCGGAGGCGACCGCGACCGAGGTCGCGCCGCCGGTCTTCGCCGCGTCGACGTCGCGCGGCGAGTCGCCGATGTAGACGGTGAGCTGCTCGGCAAAGCTCACCCGGTACTTCTCCTCCGCCCGCAGCCGGGTGGCGCGCAGCAGCGCGCCCATCGGGTAAGGCCCGGAGCCGGCGAAACCGCCGATGGTCAGGTCCAGGTGCCGGTCGAGACGGAAGGCGTGCAGCTTGAGCGAGGCGTTCGGGCGGCTGGACCCGGTCAGCACCGACTGGACCACGCCCTCCAGCCCGCCCACGGCCGCCAGGGCCGCGGCCGCGCCCGGCAGCAGGGTGCCGTTGGTGGTCAGCTGGTCCCGGCGGTCGGCCAGCTGCGTCGCGAACTCCGCGCCGAACGGGGCGAGCAGCCGCTCCGCTTCCCCGTCGGCGCGCAGGCTGACGCCGTTGCGGCCGAGCGCGTCGAAGAAGATCTGCGGCTCCGTCTTGCCGACCATCTGCGGCAGCTGGACCAGCGGGCGGCCGGTCACCGCGACGAACGCCGCGGCGTAAGCTGCCCGGGTGACCTTGGTGACGTCGAGCAGCGTCAGGTCGATGTTCCACAGAACCAGCCGGTGAATGGAGTGCCTCCGGTAACTTCGGCAAAACTAGCCCATATGCGGGTAACGGTAGTCGGTGGGCGGGACGAAGGTCTCCTTGATGGAACGGGCGGAGACCCAGCGGATCAGGTTGAACAGCGAGCCGGCCTTGTCGTCGGTGCCGCTGGCGCGGGCGCCGCCGAACGGCTGCTGGCCGACCACCGCGCCGGTCGGCTTGTCGTTGACGTAGAAGTTGCCCGCGCTGTAGCGCAGCCGCTCGGCCGCCTCGGCGATCGCGGTCCGGTCGGTGGCCAGGATCGAGCCGGTCAGCGCGTAGGGGGCCGCGTCGGCGGCCTGGGCCAGCATCGCCGAGTAATCGGCGTCCGGGTAGACGTGCACGGCCAGGATCGGGCCGAAGTACTCGGTGGTGAACACCTCGTCGGCCGGGTCGGTGCACTCCAGGACGGTCGGCGGCACGAAGTAGCCGGTTTCGTCGTCGACCTGGCCGCCGGCCAGGAAGGTGACCGAGGACCGGGACCGGGCCCGGTCGAACGCCTCGCGGTGCTTGGCGGCCGCGCGGGCGTCGATCACCGCGCCGCCGAACAGCGACAGGTCCTCGGACACGTCGCCGTAGCTGATCGACCGGGTGACGGCGGTCAGCTCGTCCTTGACCGCGGCCCAGAGCGAGGCGGGCAGGTAGGCACGGGAGGCGGCCGAGCACTTCTGCCCCTGGTACTCGAAGGCACCGCGGACCAGGGTGGTCACGATGGAGGCGGGATCGGCCGAGGGGTGGACGATGACGAAGTCCTTGCCGCCGGTCTCGCCGACCAGCCGCGGGTAGTCCCGGAAGCGGGCGATGTTCTCCCCCACGGTGCGCCACAGGTGATGGAAGGTGCCGGTCGAACCGGTGAAGTGGATTCCGGCGAGGGCGGGATGGGACAGCGCCACCCGGGAGACCGCCTGGCCGTCACCGGTCACCAGGTTGATCACGCCGGGCGGCAGCCCGGCCGCCTCGAGCAGGGCCATGAGGTAGTGCGCGGAGAGCGCCTGCGTCGGCGACGGCTTCCACACCACCACGTTGCCGAGCAGCGCGGGCGCGGTCGGCAGGTTCCCCGCGATCGAGGTGAAGTTGAACGGGGTGACCGCGAGCACGAACCCTTCCAGCGGCCGGTACTCCATCCGGTTCCAGGTGCCGGGGGCGGAGGCCGGCTGCTCGGCCAGCAGCTGCCGGGCGAAGGCGACGTTGTAGCGCCAGAAGTCGATCAGCTCGCAGGCGGCGTCGATCTCGGCCTGGAAGACCGACTTGGACTGGCCCAGCACGGTCGCGGCGTTCAGGGTGGCCCGCCACGGGCCGGCCAGCAGGTCGGCCGCGCGCAGGAAGACGGCGGCGCGCTCGTCGAACGGCAGCGCCCGCCAGGCGGCGGCCGCGCCGAGGGCGGCGTCGACCGCGGCGGCCACCTCGGCGTCGGTGGCGTTGGCCAGGTCGCCCAGCACGTGCCGGAAGTTGTGCGGCTGCACGACTTCGGTGCGCGTCCCCGCCCCCATGAACGACCGGCCGCCGATGGTCATCGTCAGCTCGGCCCGCTGCCCGGCCAGCTCCTTGATCTTGGCGGCGATCGCGGCCCGCTCCGGGCTGCCCGGCGGGTACTGCTTGATCGGCTCGTTGAAAGGCAGGGGAACCCGCGTCACGGCGTCCATGCCTGTCACCTTATCCGCCGGTGACCTGGTCCAATCTCGCGAGCCCAAGCGGCGGGCGGGGGGCTACAGGTACTGCAGTTCCTGGGTGGCGTACCAGGCCAGTTCGTGGGCCTCGGCAGAGTCGACGGTGAAGGAGGCGTCGTCGTCCCCGGCGTCGGCGGCGCTGACCGCGTCGGCCGCCGCGGTCACGTCGGGGACGGCGTCCGGCTCGTCCACGTGCCCGGACGCGATCGCGGTCAGCGGGACGGGCACGCCGACCAGCACGGCGGCGGGATCGTCGTCGTAGGCCTGCCAGCTGACCTGGGCGTCGGGCACGTCGGCGGCGAGGACCACCCGGCGCCGGGGCGCGGCCGGGTCGGCATCGAGCAGCCGCAGCGAGTGGCGGGCCGCGTTGGACAGGGCCGCGTACTCCAGTTCCTCGTCGTCGCCGCTGGCGTAGGCCTCGCGCAGCGCGGGCGTGACCGCGAAGGCGGGCAGCGGCGCCGGATCGGTTTCGCCCTGGACGAGAAGGCTGGCCAGGCTGGGCAGTGTGAAGGGCAGGTAGACCCGCATGGCGGAAATGCTAGCGCGGCTTTCCGGGGACGCCGACGGCGGCGATGACGGCGGACACCGCGTCGCCGACCGGCACGTGCTCCCACAGCCGGACCACGGTCCAGCCCGCCTGGGCCAGTGCCGCGTCGGCGGCCCGGTCCCGTTCCACGTTCCTGGCCAGCTTGGGCGACCAGTACCACTCGTTGTTCCTGGGCTTGCTGCCGTGCTCGGGGCAGACGTGCCAGAAGCAGCCGTCGACGAACACCGCGACCTTGCGCCGGGTGAACGCGATGTCCGGCCGGACCCGGCGCAGCGGCAGGTCGAGCCGGAAGTCCTTGCGGTAGCGGTAGCCCAGCGCGTGCAGTGCCCCGCGCAGCGCCAGCTCCGGCTTGGTGTCGTTACGGCGGTTGCTGCGCATATTAGCCGCCCGCCCGGGATCGGCGGTGAACGGGTACGCCTGGCCCTTGGCCGCCGCCGCGGCGGCGGACCGGCTCGCGGGCGATGGTTCCGCCGCACCGGCAACATTTTGCGCTTTTCGCTGCGCCACGCCGGAAAGCCTAGCGACCCGGCGCCGGCGCCGGGTCGCTAGGCCCGTGGAAATGCCCGCCTGCCCGCCGGGGGCCGGGCTGGAATGTCGGTGGCGCGGGGTAGTTGTTGACTCATGCTGGTAGAGCAAGACCTTGCCGAATTCGCGCGGGCAGGCCGGAATCGGTCCGGCGGGGAACTGACCGACCCGGACCTCGCGGCGATGCAGATCGTGCCGGTGCCCGAGGTCTGGCCGCCGCTGGACGTCGCGACGGCCGCGACCCTGCCTTTCCCCCGCGCGACGGCTGACGGCCGTCCCGGTCCGGTGGAGCCGGCGCCGGCCTGGCCGCGGGAGTTCGCGGTGCTGCTGACCGAGGCGCTGGCCGGCGCGCGGCCGCTGCGGCAGGTGCTGCCCTGGATGTCCGAGCGCGGCGGTGTCCAGCTGCGCCGGCTGCAGCCGCAGTTCGGCAGCGGGCACCGGCCGAAGATCCTGCGCGTGCTGACCGCCGCGCCGGGCCCCGACGTCATCGAGATGACCCTGATCGTCGCGGCCGGCCCGCGGACCCGGGCGGTGGCCG
>DASWUW010001046.1:0-1526 GCA_036406335.1 Trebonia sp. | reverse complement strand
ACCGCCCCAGGGCCTGACGTTCAACGCGGTCAGCGGCGCGGCCGACGGCCGGACCTTCGTCGTCGGCGCCGCCCGCTCCCCGGCGTCCGCCACGGCCAGCGCCGCGGGCTGGTCCGAGACCTGGTACCGGCTGCGGATCTTCCCCGGGCAGGTCCCCCTGGTCCAGCTGGCCAGGCTGCCCGTGCCGGCCGTGGCGGACGTCACCGGGGCGGCGGTCTCCCCCGACGGCAGCCAGCTGGCGGCAGCCTCCCAGCAGCGGCCGGGCTCGCCCGGGGACGCCGCGAGCGGCTCCCCGCGGCTGGCCGTGTGGTCGACGGCGACCGGCAAGGAGCTGCGGCAGT
This sequence comes from Trebonia sp., assembly GCA_036406335.1. GTDB lineage: Bacteria > Actinomycetota > Actinomycetes > Streptosporangiales > Streptosporangiaceae > Trebonia. The sequence continues at coordinate 1,185 of DASWUW010001046.1, read as the reverse complement.
GGACGGCGCGCAGCGGGCAGGTCACCGCCTCGGCGCCGTCCGCGACGTTCGCGTCCGACGCGCTGAACTCGGCGGCCCTGGACACCGCGCTGCGCTGGACCCCGGACGGCGAGCTCGCCTTCGCCTGGAACGGGTCGGCGATCCGGCTGCTGAACCTGGCGACAGCGGCGTCGCGGGCCGGCGACCTGCTTCAGGCGAGCACCCCGCGTGCCTCCGCCGGCGTCACCTACACCGGGTCGGGAGCCGTCTTCACCTGCACCGCGTCCGGCGGCTGGTCGCTGTCACGGGGGGCGGCGGTCTTCACCTGCGCCGGCAGCTTCACCCCGGCCAGCACCGGGGTCGCGTACGGGGCGGGGCAGACGCCGCCTCCGCTGCACCCCGCCTGCCCCAGAGCGACGCCGGCCCACCCGGCGCTAATCCAGCAGCAGGCGATCAGCGGCGGCGGCTCCGAGGTCTCGGTCGTGGCCCGGTCCCCGGTCTGCGCCCCCGCTGCCCCGAACGAGGGCGGCGCGTCCCTCGGCTGGTCCGGCCCCGACGGGACCGCGGCCGTCGCGATGCTCAGCCCGGGCTACGGCGCGGGCGGCTACTACGGCCTTTACTACCAGAAGAACAGCAGGTTCACCGCGCTCCCCGCCCTCCCGGTGACCAGCAGTCTCACCACGGTCGCCTGGTAGCGGCGGCCGGGTGAGCCGCTTACGGGGCCGGGCGCAGCCGGAACGCGAGGTAGCCGCGCGGCTCGCGTGACATCCGCTCGAACCGCGCGGGATCGACCGCGGCCGCGGCGGGGTCCGGGCGCGGTTCCAGCAGCCGCTCGATGAGGAAGCCGGCCGCGGCGATCTCCTCGCAGGCCGTCGCAAGCGGCACGAGCCAGTAGCGGACGTTCCAGCCGGATTCCCAGGTTTCGCTGATCACCCGGGTCTCGTGGTAGTTCCCGCCGTGCCGGAGCCAGTCGCCGGTCGGGTGCAGCCGTGACAGCACCAGCGCGCCGCCGGGCCGCAGCACCCGGCGCAGCTCCCGCAGTGCGCCGACCCGGTCGTCGACGTACTCAATGGCCAGGGCGCACAGCGCCAGGTCAACCGAGGCGTCCGGCAGCCAGTCCAGCGGGTCGTTCAGGTCGTGGACCCGGAACTCGCCGCCGGGGACCTGTTCCCGGCAGATCTCGATCATCCGCGGCGACTGGTCGAA
>DASWUW010001045.1:0-5831 GCA_036406335.1 Trebonia sp. | reverse complement strand
GCCTGGAACTGCTCACCGAGCTGGTCCGCTCCCTGCCCAAGAACCTGCGCCGCGAGCTGGTCCCCGCGCCCAACGTGGCCCGGGAGATCCTGGCCGACCTGGGCGACGCGCCGCCCGGGGCGGACATCAGGGAGACCATGTCGCGGGAACTGCTCCGGCTGCGCGGCGTCCAGGTCCCGCCGGACGCCTTCGACCTGGACCGGCTGCCGCCTCACCTGCGGATCCGGTTCCAGGTCACCGACGGCCCCAAGGTCGTCGCCGCGGGCAAGGACCTGGCCGCCCTGCAGCGGCAGCTGCGGCCCCGGGTGCGCGCCACCCTGTCCGCCCGCGCCACCTCCCTGACCCGGACCGGCGTGACCAGCTGGGACTTCGGGCCGCTGCCGGAGGTGTTCACCGACGGAGAGATCAAGGCCTACCCGGCGCTGGTCGACACCGGCAGCACGGTGGACGTCCGGCTGTTCGAGACCGCCGCGGCCGCCCGGCACGCGATGCGGGCCGGCCTGCGGCGGCTGGTCCTGCTGGCGGTGAAGTCCCCGGCCAACGAGGTAGCGAAGCGGCTCACCACCACCCAGAAGCTGGTGCTGTCGGACAACCCGCACGGCTCGGTCGCTGCCCTGTTCGCCGACTGCGTCGCCTGCGCCGTCGACCGCCTGATGGCCGAGGCGGGCGGCCCGGCCCGGGATGCCGCCGGGTTCAGCCGGATCGTGGAGCACGTCCGGCCGCGGCTGCACGCGGTCACCTACGACGTGGTGACCTGGGCCGAGGAGATCCTGCGGGCCGCGCACGACGCCCGGCTGCGCCTCGACGAGCTGCGCAGCCCGGCGTCCGCGCCCGCCGTGGCCGACGTCCGGGCCCAGCTGGCCGGCCTCACCGGCCCTGGCTTCCTCACCGCGGCCGGCGCCGGCCGGCTGCCCGCGCTCGCCCGCTACCTGAAGGCGGTCGGCCGCCGCCTGGACAAGCTGACCGAGAACGCCGGCCGCGACGCCCAGCAGATGGCCGTGGTCCACCGCGTCCAGGACGCCTACACGCGCGCCCTGGCCGCGCTGCCGCCCGAGGCCCGGGCGACGGACGCGGCCGCGGAGATCCGCTGGCAGATCGAGGAGCTCCGGGTCAGCCTGTTCGCGCAGACCATGGGCACGCCGCAGCCGGTCTCGGAACGGCGCATCATGGCCGCCGTCGACCAGCTGGCCTGAAGGCCGTCCCCATTCCGGAAACCGGCGGCGCCGCCCGGATAGGTTTACTAACAGGAAACCTGATTAATTCGGCAATAGCGCGGAGCAAGATCAACAGGAAACCTGATAGGTGTCCCGAAGCCTCCCGGACTAATTGGCAGGAAACCTGATGAGTGTCCGCGGAGAGGGTTCGAAGTCAGTCTGAAAATATATGATCTGATCCCGGACGGCATTCTAAAAGCCGCTGGCCTGCAGTGATAGTAAAACTAGCCCGGACTAACCTGCTGGGGTATTGCCTGGCTAAATTATCGATCGATGTAAATATAAAGCCCGGTGCGGTGCTCTTGTATTACGAACGTGAATCGGCCGGTAAACCAATTGCTAATTTCGCGGCAATTCGGCTCCCTTCGCGGTGCTTCGGCCGGTAATCTCCCTCGAAGTAGAACTAAGAGCACGCATGATGATCGGGAGCAAAACATGACGGAAGCGCTGACCGCACGAGGCCTGACCCTTGACGGCGCGTCACTGACCCCCCTCCAGGTGGCCGCGGCCGCGCGTGACGCGGCGAGCGAGGTCCGGCTGAGTGAGGCTGCCGAGGAGACGATGCGGGAAGCGCTGCCCCTCAAGTGGTCGCTGATTGAGCAGGGCATCCCGATCTACGGGGTCACCACCGGTTTCGGGGACAGCTGCCTCCGCCAGATCGGTGCCGACAAGGCGCACGAGCTGCAGCGCAACCTGGTCCTCTACCACCTGAACGGCACCGGCCCGGCGGCCCCGGCCGAGGTGGCCCGCGCCACCATGATGATCCGGGCCAACTCGGTATCCCGCGGCACCTCCGCGATCCGCCCCGAGGTGGCTGCCACCCTGCTCGAGCACGCGCGCCGCGGCATCCTGCCGCTCATCCCCGAGCGCGGCTCGCTCGGGGCCAGCGGCGACCTGGTCCCGCTGTGCTACGTCGCCGCCGCTCTGATCGGCGAGGGTGACGTCACCCACAACGGCGAGATCCGGCCCGCCCTCGACGCGATCCTGGACGAAGGCCTGGACCCGGTGCGCCTGGAGCCCAAGGAGGGCCTGGCTCTCATCAACGGGACCTCCTACACCGCCGCCTGGGCCGTCCTGGCCCTGTGGGACGCCCGCGAGATCGCCGTCGCGGCCGAGCTCGCCACCGCCATGACGGTCGAGTCGCTGCTGGGCAACGCGTCGGCGTTCCACCCCTTCATCCACCAGAACAAGCCGCACCCCGGCCAGGTCTCAAGCGCCGCCGCGGTCCGCGTGCTGCTCGACGGTTCTCAGCTCGCCACCTCTTTCGAGGACATCCTCATCCGGCGCGAGCAGATCGGCGACCGCGGCTACGTGCAGCTGGCCGAGAGCGAGCGCATCCAGGACAAGTACTCGGTCCGCTGCGCCCCGCACATCATCGGCATCCTGCGCGACACCGTCGACTGGGCCGACCGCTGGGTGGAGACCGAGATCAACTCCTCCACCGACAACCCCCTCTTCGACGCCGCCAACGGCGCTCTCCACCTCGGCGGCAACTTCTACGCCGGGCACGTCGGCCAGTCCATGGACAGCCTCAAGACCGCCGTGGCGAACATCGCCGACCTGCTCGACCGGCAGCTCGAGCTGGTCGTGGACGAGAAGTTCAACGAGGGCCTCCCGCCGAACCTGATTGTCGAGCGCGACGCCGACGATCCCCAGGCCGGCCTGCACCACGGCTTCAAGGGCATGCAGATCGCCGCCTCGGCCATCACCGCCGAGGCGCTCAAGCAGACCATGCCGTCCTCGGTCTTCTCTCGCTCTACCGAGGCGCACAACCAGGACAAGGTCAGCATGGGCACCATCGCCGCCCGCGACGCCCGCACCGTCAACGGCCTGGTCCGCGAGGTTGCCGCCATCCACCTGCTCGCCCTCGCCCAGGCGATCGACCTGCGCGGCGAGCCGCTGGCCTCCCCGGCCGTGCGCGCCGCCCACGCGCTGATCCGCGAGGTCTCCCCGTTCGTGGACCGCGACCGCCGCCTGGACCGCGACGTCGCCGCCGTCATGGAGCTCATCGAGTCGGGCGCGCTGCGGCGCGCCGTCGGGCTCAGCGACGAGGACTTCACCGTCGGCAAGGACCTGTCCAGCCTGGAAGGGCAGCAGGCCTGACCAGACGCAGGCCGCCGGCGGCGGGCCGCGGGCCTCTGTGTCCGCGGCCCGCCGCGTCAGGCGTCGCGCTCGATCGGGCAGCTCATGCAGCGGGGGCCGCCGCGGCCGCGGCCCAGTTCGCCGCCGGGGACGGTGATCACCTCGACGCCGTGGTCTTGCAGGTAGGTGTTGGTGGTGACGTTCCGCTCGTAGGCCACGACCACGCCCGGCTCGACCGCGAGGACGTTGCAGCCGTCGTCCCACTGCTCCCGGGACGCTGAGTGCACATCCTGCACCGCGGTCAGCACGGTGATCTCCGGCCGGTCCAGAGCGGCGGCGATGGCCCGGTGCATATCCGGCGCCGGGTGCTCGGTGACCTTCAGCTCGGCTGAAGTCGCGCCCGGCTCGACCGTGTAGGACGGCAGCATGCCCATCCCGGCGTACTTGGTGAAGACCCCGTGGTCGGCCATGGTGAGCATGGTGTCCAGGTGCATGAAGGCCCGCGCCTTGGGCATGTCGATCGCGACCAGGCAGCGGGCCGCCCCGGCGGCGAACAGCCGGCTGGCCAGCATCTCCACCGCCTGCGGGGTGGTCCGTTCGCTCATCCCGACCAGCACCGCGCCGTTGCCGATGACCAGCACGTCACCGCCCTCGATGGTCGCCGGGGCCGCCTCCGCCCCGTGGTACCAGACGTTAAAGCCGGCCTGGGCGAACATCGGGTGCCAGCGGTAGATGGCCTCGGCGTTGACCGTCTCCGGGATCCGGGCCGGGCGGCGCATCGCGTTGACGGACACCCCGCCGTAGATCCAGCAGGAGGTGTCCCGCTGGTAGAGCAGGTTCGGCAGCGGCGCGAGGACGAACCCGTCCGGGTCCAGCGAGTGGAAGGCGATGCTCTTCGGCTCCGGCCCGAGCTCGGCGATCTCCTGCTTGGTGATCCCGCCGGCCAGGTACCGGGCCAGCTCGGCCGGGTCCAGCCCGTCCATTGCGCTCCGGAGTGATCCGGCGGCCAGCGGCCCGTGCCAGCGCGGGTCGAACAGCTGGTCCAGGATGTAGGCGCGGGCCTCCGGAACCTCCAGGGTCTGGGCCAGCAGGTCGCTGTAGTAGTGGACCGTCACTCCGCGGGCGCGCAGGGCGCCGGCGAACGCGTCGTGCTCGGCCTGAGCCCGGCTCACCCACAGCATGTCGTCGAACAGCAGGTCGGCGATGTTGTCGGGAGTCAGCCGCTTGAGCTCCAGATCGGGACGGTGCAAGATGACCTGCCGCAGGCGGCCGACCTCAGAATCAACGTGAAACATGAAACCCCGCTCCGCACTGGACCAACGTTGGCACCAGCCTAAGGGGCGTGCCGCTCCGGCATCATCGCCCGGGCTCACCGGGTGGAATTCGATCCGGTAGACCAGGGTGTCGTCGATGACCGGCCCGGCCTTGACCTGGGGCCGCTGCCAGAGCCGGAACGACACGGTGATGTCCCCGGCGGCCACGTTGTCCCGGATCTCCTTACTGAACTGCATTCCGCCAGGCTAGTTCGCCCTTCTGCCGGTTCCGCGTCCGGCCAGCCGCTCGCGCAGGCCCGCCGCCATCCCGGCGATGGTCAGCGCGTCGAAGAACTCCCCGGCGGTGCGGGCCAGCAGCCGGTGGCGCACCGGGGCCATCCGCAGCCGCAGGAAGACCCGCGAGCCGGACCCGCCGGCGACCGGCTGCAGCGTGATCGACCAGGTGAAAGCCGTCTGGCCGCGTTGCGACCAGTACACCAGCGAAGCCGGCGCAGTGATCGCGGCGACCGTGAACGTCGCGTGCTTTCCCCCGTAGTCCGGCACGACGTCGCCCGCCTTCACCTCCAGCCAGCGCGCGTCGGTGTGCCTCAGGGCCCGCCTGCCCGCCGGCAGGAACCGCTCGACCGCGCGGGGCAGGTACCACCCGGCCCGCGCCTTGCCTAGCTGGAGCAGCCACGGCCATACGTCCTCGGGCGGGCGGCCCACGGTGAACGCCCGGTCCATGACGACGACGCGGCCGTCCGCCACGATGTCGTCACCCGGCCGCGGAGCCCGCCGCTCGGCCGTGCTCGCGGCAACGCCGCGGAAGATCTCGACCATGCTGGCCCCCGTCCGTTTGTGCCCGTACGACAGCATCTACCCCGCCCGGAGGGCCGGCGTGCGGACCGCAGCGGATCAGCGGCGGGAATGAAGGGTCCAACCGGGACAGACCCGGCGGCGTCATAGAGGCGGATGACAGGAAACTCTGACCAGCCTTGGTCCTAACGATGGCAGTCTCGTGAAGAACGCGCTGCTGCTAGCGGTGCCGCTCCTCGCGGCCGGCGTGCTGGCCGCGGGATGTTCCGCGTCGTCGACGTCCACTACAGTCCCGGCCAGCTCCGGGGCGGTGTCGTCCGGCACGGCCGCCTGCACGTCGGCTGACGCAGGTCAGCCTGGGCGGCGGCGGGGGCTCAGGCATGTCCCAGAACCACACCGGTCTGCAGCTGCGGAACACCGGTTCGTCGTCGTGCACGCTCTACGGGTACCCCGGCGTCTCCTGGGT
>DASWUW010001044.1:0-5767 GCA_036406335.1 Trebonia sp. | reverse complement strand
GGCAGGCCCGCCGGGGCCGGCCCCGGGTTCTGGGCCGGCGTCTCCCAGGGCCGCGGGGTTGGCGGCGGCAGCGGGCGGGCGGGGCCCCGCAGGCCGGGGGAATCGAACTGCGGTGCAGGCGGCCAGTCGTTATTCACGCTGCCTCCATCCCGGGGACGTTGACCGATCGGAACCCTTCGCGGCCAGGCGGGCCCGCGGTAGAGCGTAACCTCTGCGGCCGCGAGCCGGCCCCGCATCGTTCCGGGGCCTGCTGGCTGATCAGGAGGTGTGCTGCGCTTGCTGGAACAGGGTGAGGATCGGCGCGCTGTAGTACGGGCTGTACGAGACGTCGGCGTGGTCACCGCCCTGCTCGTAGCCGCCGATGTCGCCGATCACGGTGCCGCCGCCGGTCCTGCGGTTGAGGCCGAGTATCCAGGAGGCGCCGCTCGTGCCGTTCTGGAAGTCGGGGCAGGAGAACTTCTGCTGGGACGGCTTGAACCTGGTGCTGGCGGCGGCGCAGCCGACGGGCTCGCGGTCGGTGTTGTTGTAGCCGATCACGTAGATCTTGTGCTGGTAGCCGGTGTTGACGCCGAGTCGCAGGCCGCCGGTGACCTTCTGCACCGGCACCCCTCCTTTGTGCGGCGGGGCGACCGTGAGAAAGGCGAAATCGAGGTCCGGGTTCCGGGCGGAGACCCAGCCCCGGGCGACCGTGATGCGGGTGACGGCCCAGACGCCGTAGGGGGTCTCGCCGCCGTGCCATTTCGGTACGTAGGCAAGGTTGGCGGCGTAGGAACTGCCGTACACGCAGTGCGCGGCGGTCAGGATAATGTCGCCCCGGGTGCTGTCGACGACGCTGGCGGTACAGAAGTGCGCTTGCCTGCCGGTGGTGTAAAACAGCGCGCCTACGGTGGGCACCCCGTAAAAGTGAACCGGGCCGGGGACAGCGGCCTGCCCTGCCGCCGACTCCAGGCGCGCCTTGGTCCAGTAGCCGCTGGTCTGGGTTTGCGCGGCTGCCGGGACAGCGCGGGTGACCGCATCCTGCGGAGGAGGCGCCGCGGTACTCGCGCCGGCCGAAGCGACCGTCGTTACGACGGCGCAGGCGACGGCCGCGGCGAACGCGGCGATATTTCGCAATGATCCCCCACCGTTCCGATAGCCAGCACCGGGTTTAGCCTGTAACCGGCAAACGGCCAGCTAAACCCCGGGGCGGTGACCGGCCGCGGTTCCAGGCCCTGCTGCCGGCCGGGACTGGCCGCGGGACTACCCTCGTTCCCAGGCGGGCCCGCCTGTTTCCCGGCGGCGCTGCCGCGACCTGGAGGTATTCACGTGAAGCCGATGAGCGACGCCGAGGCGTACGCGTTCCTCGCCGAGGGCCAGCGGACCGGAAAGGTGGCCACGGTGCGGGCCGACGGCCGGCCCCACCTGGTGCCGATCTGGTTCGTCGTCGACGGGACCGACCTGCTGTTCATGACCGGCGCCGACACGGTGAAAGGCAAATCGCTGGCCCGCGACCCCCGGGTCGCGCTGACGGCCGACCTAGAGGAGCCGCCGTACGCCTTCGTGACCGTGGAAGGCACGGTGACCCTCAGCGACGACACCGAGGCGATGCTGCCGCACTCGATCGACATCGGCGTCCGTTACATGGGGGCCGAGCGCGGCGAGGAGTTCGGCCGCCGCAACGCGGCGCCAGGCGAACTGCTGGTGCGGCTGACCCCGAACAAGATCATCGGCGTAGGCGACCTGACCGGCTGAGCGGCGGTCCGCCGCTCAGGACGGCGGGCGGTTAATTTACGAACACGCCGGCCCGGGCGGCGGCCAGCGCGGCGCCGCGGTCGGCGTCCCGCTCGGTGGGGATCACCCTGACTAGCCGGCGGCGGCCGGAGCCCGGTCGAGATGCCGGGCCAGGTACGGGCCGGTGACGCTGCCCGGGTCCGCGGCGACCTCCGGCGGCGAGCCCGCTGCCACCACGCGGCCGCCGTCCGGGCCGCCGGTCGGGCCCAGGTCGACGAGGTAGTCGGCCGCGGCGAGCAGGTCGAGGTCGTGGTCGATGACGACTACGGTGGCACCGCCGTCGAGCAGCCGGTCGAACACGCCGACCAGCGTCCGGATGTCCGCCGGGTGCAGCCCGGTGGACGGCTCGTCGAAGACGTACAGGATGTCGCGCTGGCTGCTGCGCAGCCGGGACGCGATGCGCAGCCGCTGCGACTCGCCGCCGGACAGCGACGGGGTCGCCTCTCCCAGCCGCAGGTAGCCGAGGCCGACGTCGTCGATGGGACGCAGCGGCCGGACGATCGCGGACCGGGCGGCGAACCGCGCGACCGCGTCGTGCACGGTCAGCGTGAGGACATCGGCGATGGTCAGGTCGTCCAGGCGGACGTCGAGCACCGCGTCGGTATAGCGGCTGCCGTGGCAGAGCGGGCAGGTCTCGCGGATGTCGGGCAGGTACTGCACGTCGATGTCGATGTAGCCGAGGCCCTCGCACTCGGGACACTGGCCGGCCTTGGTGTTGAAGGAAAAGTGCCCCGGCTGCCAGCCCCGCTGGCGGGCCAGCGGCGTGTCCGCGAACGCCTGCCGGATCGCGTCGAAGGCCCCCGAGTACGTGGCCGGCGTCGACCGGGAGTTCTGCCCGATCGGCGTCGCGTCGATCTCGGCCAGCCCGCGGATCCCGGGGGCGTCCAGCTGGCGGACGTGCTTCGGGATCTTCTCGCCCGCCAGGGAGGCCCGCAGCGCCGGCACCAGGCTCTCCAGCACCAGTGCGGTCTTGCCCGCGCCGGACGGCCCGGCCACCGCGGTCATCGCCCGCAGCGGGAAGGAGACCCGGACGTCGTGCAGGTTGTACAGGTCGGCGACCGCTACGGTGACCGCACCGCCGGTTTCCCGGTCACCGGCCACCGGGCGCCGCTGGCGGCGGACCGCCGGCTCCCCGGCCAGGAACGGGCCGATGACCGACTTCTTATCGGCCCGGAGATCGGCGGGGGTGCCCTGGGCGACGACCGTGCCGCCGTGCTCGCCCGCGCCCGGGCCGAGTTCGATCACCCAGTCGGCGGCGTTGATGATCTCGATCTCGTGCTCGACCATGACGACCGAGTTGCCGTTGGCGGCGAGCGTCTCGATGGTGGCGCGCAGCCCCTCGATGTTGCTCGGGTGCAGCCCCACCGACGGCTCGTCCAGCACGTAAAGCATGCCGGTGGTGTTGGCCCGGACCGTCGAGGTCAGCTCGAGGCGCTGCCGTTCCCCGGTGGACAGCGTGCTGCCGGCCCGGTCTAGCTGCAGGTAGCCGAGACCCAGCTGAAGCAGCGGGTCGAGCACCTGCCGGCACTCCTTCACCAGGCCGCTGGCCACCCGGGCCAGCTCTTCGGGGGCCTGCTGCCGCACGTCGCCGGTGAAGGCGGGCAGCTCGTCCAGGGTCAGCGCGCTGACCTGGGCCAGGTTGCGGCCCTCGAGGGTACTGCTCAGCGCCTGCGGGTTGAGCCGGGCGCCGTGGCAGACCGAGCAGGTGCTCACCTTGAGGAAGCGCTCCACCCGGGCCCGGGCGACCGCGCTGTCGCTGGCCGCCGCGTGTTCCACCGTCGCCACCGCGTTCTCGTAGTGCACGTTCAGCGTGACCGAGCGGGGCGTTCCGGCGCGCAGCACCACGTCCCGTTCGGCTGGCTCGCCGTGAAAGACGACATCCCGCTCTCGCGCCGTCAGCTCCCGGAACGGCACGTCCAGCCGCACGCCGAGCTGACCCGCGGCGTACTGGTAGAGCCGGCGCCCGCCCGAATTCCAGGGCAGCACGGCGCCCGCTTCGATGCTCTTGTCCTCATCCGGGACCAGGCTGTCGACGTCCACCTCGAACCGCTGCCCGGTCCCGTTGCAGGCCGGGCAGGCGCCGTAGGAGTTGAAGGCGAACGACTCGGCCCCGGGGTGGGTGAACCGCACCCCGCAGACCGGGCAGGTCATCTCCATGCCCTGGGTGGAGACGGCGGGCGCGACCGGGTGGCCGTTGGGGCAGATGTGCGTGCCCAGCCGCGACATGATCAGCCGCAGCACGTTGAGCACCTCGCTCATCGTGCCGACGGTGCTGCGCACCCCGGGAACCGGCGGCCGCTGGCGCAGCGCGAGGGCGGCGGGCAGGTGGTCGATCCGGTCCGCGTCCGGCCGCTGGGACTGGCTCAGCCGCCGGCGGCTGTAGGTGGACAGGCCCTCCAGGAAGCGCTGCATGCCCTCGGCGTAAAGCACGCCGGCGGCCAGCGAGCTCTTACCCGAGCCGGACACCCCGGCGACGGCCACCACGCACCACAGCGGGATGTCGACGTCGAGATCGCGCAGGTTGTTGTGCCGGACTCCGCGGGCCTCGATCGCGGCGGGGAGCCGCGAGGCGTAGCTAACGTGCGTTCTGCCGGGCTTCGCACGGGTCATGCGATCATGCTATGCGGCGTGACCTGGCCGGGTATCGGCCAGATGGCTGCGGTTCAGGCCGACCTGGCGGCGGGAGCTGCTGGTGGGGGCGGCGGGGGAAGCGGAAGCCCGGTAAGATGTTCAGGTGAGCTGGGTCCAGGCGGGAACATCGGAGGCCGCCGGCGCGCTGACCTAGTAGCGCAGGACTTCGATCTCTACGGCTGGCGGTGCGCCTGCTGCGGTTCGGGGAACGTGGCGGTGGCTCAGCACACCGCGGGAAGCTGTTTGGCCGAGATGCCGAGACGTGTAGCATGTACCGCTGGCTTCGGGACAACGGCTTCCCCGCTGGATTCCAGATCTTGTGACTGCTATGCCCGTAACGAGATCAAGCTGCTGGAAAAGGGGTTCGGCACCGACGCCGCAGCCAGAGCAATGAGGAGGATCGCTAAATGCCGGAGAGTGACATGATCGGGACCGAGGGCGAGATCACCGCCGTTTACCGGAGCGGGGTGCACCATGCCTAGGTCTGACTTCATCGAGACCGAGGGCACGGTCAGCCGGATGCGCGGGCACGGCTTCTACACCGTGGTACTCGCCAACGGGCACGAGGTCCTCGCGAGGATGTCCGGGCGGATGACCAAAAACCACATCCGGGTAATCCAGGACGACCGCGTGCTGCTGGAGATCAGCCCGGCGGACTGGTCGCAGGGACGCATCATTTACCGCTATAAGTGACTCGCGGTACGACTTCTGACGAGCGGGCCGGCGCGCCAGGGTCGGCCCGGCTCGTGTTTCGTCATGCGCGGGAGCGGACTCGGTACTGGCCGGGGGGCTGGGAGCGGAGGCGGCTGAAGGCGCGGCTGAACGCGTAGACCGAGGTGTAGCCGACGGACCGGGCGACCACCTCCAGGCTGTCGTCGGTGTCGCGGAGCCGGCGGGCGGCCAGGTCCATCCGCCAGCGGGTGAGGTAGGCACCGGGCGATTCGCCCGTGACGGCGGCGAAGCGGCGGGTCAGCATGGCCCGGGAGACGCCGGCCGCCTGGGCCAGCGCGTCGGTTGTCCAGGGGCGGGACGGGTCCTCGTGCAGCCGGGCCACGGCCGCGCCGGTGACGTCGTCGCTGAGCGCTCCTAGCCAGGACGGGCGCCCGGGCGGGCCGGAGGCGAGCCACGACCGGAGAACCTGGACCAGCAGGATGTCGACCAGCCGGTCGAGAACGACGCCGGCCGCCATCCGCGGCTCGGCCAGCTCCCGTCCGAGCAGCCGCACGGTGTCCTCCAGCCGGGGCCTCGGCCGTCAGTTTGCCCGGCAGCTGCTGGAGCGGGGCGCCGGGCGGGTCTACGCGACCGCCCGCAACCCGGCCCAGGTCGACGTGCCCGGTGCCGAGGTACTGGCGCTCGACATCACCGA
>DASWUW010001043.1:0-2996 GCA_036406335.1 Trebonia sp. | reverse complement strand
CCGGCGCTCGCCGCGACCGCCTCCAGCCGGGCGCGGGCCCGTGCCGCCCGGCCGGCGTCGGTGACCCGCCACCGGGTCACCGGGAACAGGCCGAGCCGCGTTCCCGGCTCGGCCAGGACGGTTCCCGCGTCCTGCGCGCGGGCCAGGTAGCGGTCGACGAGCCCGCGCCGGTCCCGGGCGACCCAGGACTGCGCGGTCGGCTCGCGGCGGCGGCCGCCCATGCTGGCCAGTGCCTCGTCCAGCAGCGGGTCGCCGGCCGGCCCGGGGTTAAGGACGACGATCCGTTTTCTGACGATATCGACGTGGCCGGCGGCGGCGAGCCGGACAAGTTCGCTGCCCGCCAGCCCGAACCGGAGGCTGGCGGGCAGCGCGAGTGCCCCGTCGTCTCGCACCGCCAGCAGCAGAAGGTCGTCGCTGAGCTCGTCCATACCGTGATGGTTACCGGTTACCGGCGCCGGTAACCGCCGCCGGCGAAGTTCGCCGGTCAGGGCAGCGGCTCGAAGCGGACGTCGGCGGCGCGGGCGATGATGTCGATCTCGTCGCCCAGCGCCCACTCGGCGGTCCGTGACGCCATCGCGTGCGGGACCAGGTCCGCCAGTCCGTCGACGGCCGGGATGTCGTAGGTCGCGTGCGCGTCGTGCGGCAGCACCACGTGGTAGCCCAGGCTCAGCGCGGACCGGGTGGTCGCGCTCACGCACATCTCCGACATCACCCCGCACACGGCCAGGTGCCGGATGCCGTGCCCGGTCAGCAGGCCGGCCAGTTCCGTGCCGTGGAACCCGTCGTCGGTGCCCTTGCGGATAACGTGCTCGGCGCCGCGCCGCCGCGCCGGGAGGAACAGCTCCCAGCCCGGGGTACCCGGTTCGTCGGCTGCCCCGGGCGGGCCGTCGTTCTGCAGCTGCACGACAAGCGCGCCGCTCTCCCGCGCCGCGCTCAGCAGCGCGCTGACCGCCGGCAGGAGGCGGGCCGCGGCGGGGACCGCCCCGGCGCCGTAGACAAAAGCCGCCTGCACGTCGACGACAATCAGCGCCTGGACGGTGCGCGGGCCGGGGTTCACGGAGGCAGACTACTGGAGCGGGAACCGGGATTTATCCGGTGGCGGGGCGGGGCGGGGCGGCGCGTGCCACCCTGGGCGCCATGCTCAGTGAGGCCGAGATCGGGTCGTTCGTCGCGGACGGGTTCGTCCCGCTGCGGGGCGGTGCCCGCCGCGGTGCTGCGGGCCTGCCAGGAGGAGATCTGGTCCGCGCTCGGCGGGCAGGGGGTGCGGCGCGATGACCCGGCCACCTGGCGCGAGCCGGTAGTGCGGGTCGACTGCCCGGAAAGCGAGGCGTTCGCCGCCGCCGGGACCCAGCCGGGCTTGTGGGAGGCGTTCGACCAGCTGATCGGCGCGGGCCGCTGGTGGCGCAGGCGCGGCGTGGGCGGGACGGTCCCGGTGCGGTTCCCCAGCGCGGCCGACCCGGGCGACGCCGGGTGGCACGTCGAGGCCAGCTACGACGGCGACGCGGGCCTGCCCTGGGCCGGGGACGTCTTCCTCTGCCACCCGTTCCTGGTCCACGCGGTGTCCTGGCCGCACGCCGGGCGGCAGCCGCGGATCATCGCCCAGCCCGCGGTGGCCCTGCACGGGGAGTTCCCGCTGAGCCCGCCGCTGAGCCCGGTAGAACTGGGGATGACCGCGGCCGGGCACTACGCTGCGTTCGTGGATCTTCTGGTGGTCGGCGGCAGCGGTTTCCTCGGGCTGGAGATCGTCCGCCAGGCCCGGCGCGCGGGTCACCGTGTCACCGCTACCTTTCACGCCAGCGCCCCGCCGGCCGGCGGGGCGGACTGGCGCCCGCTCGATATCCGCCGCCGGGAGGAGGTGGCGGAGCTGACCCGCCAGGTGCGGCCGGCCGCGGTCGTCAACGCCGCCTACCGGCAGCACGAGTGGGCCGCTACCGCCGACGGCGGCGCGCACGTCGCGCTGGCCGCCGCGGCGGCCGGCGCCCGGCTGGTGCACGTGTCCAGCGACGCGGTCTTCTCCGGGGCCGCGCCCCGCTACGACGAGACCTGCCCGCCCGATCCGGTGTCGCCCTACGGCGCGGCCAAGGCCGCGGCGGAGACCGCGGTCAGGGGCATCGCCCCGGACGCGGTCATCGCCCGGACCTCGCTGATCATCGGGGGCGGCGGCTCCAAGCACGAGCAGCTGGTGCGCCTGCTGGCCGCCGCCCCCGGGGACGGCGTGCTGTTCGCCGACGAGGTCCGCTGCCCGGTGCACGTCGCCGACCTGGCCGCGGCACTGCTGGAACTGGCCGGCGGCGCGCACGCGGGCACCTGTCATACCGCCGGGACCGACCCGGTCAGCCGGTACGAGCTCGGCCTGCTGATCGCCGCCCGCGACGGCCTGGACCCGGCCGCGCTCCGTCCCGGGCGGCGCGCCGCCGCCGGGCCCGCGGGGCCGCTCGACGTGCGGCTGGACAGCAGCGCCACCCAGGCGCGGCTGACGGTGCGGCTGCGGGGAGCACGCGAGTTCCTCGCGCCCGGGAACGGCGCCGGGGAAACTTCGCCGCGGTGAGCAACCTGCGGGCCTGTTCTGTGTCTCTGCATGGCGGACGCGATGGAAACCGCCAGCCCGCCGGGTAGGGCACCGGACGCCGGCTCCGGGGACGGCGGGCGCGGCGGCGCGACGGCGGGGGTGACCGCGCTCTACCAGGAGCACGCGACCGGGCTGACCCGGCTGGCGGTGGTGATGCTCGGGGACCGGGTGGCGGCCGAGGACGTGGTGCAGGAGGCGTTCCTGGGCCTG
The DNA here is from genome assembly GCA_036406335.1 of Trebonia sp. Lineage (GTDB taxonomy): Bacteria > Actinomycetota > Actinomycetes > Streptosporangiales > Streptosporangiaceae > Trebonia. The sequence continues at coordinate 217 of DASWUW010001043.1, read as the reverse complement.
TACCGGCACTGGGGCGGGCTGGCCGACCCGGGCAAGGCCCTCGCCTACGTGCGGTCCGCCGTGCTCAACCGGTGCCGGAACGCGCTGCGGCAGCGCCGCCGCGACGCCGGCCGCCCGGACAGGCCGGCGGTCGTCGAGTCGGCTGAGGCGACGGCGCTCGTCGGCGAGGAGCACCGGCTGGTGCTGACCGCGATCCGGGCACTGCCTGACCGGCAGC
>DASWUW010001042.1:0-3854 GCA_036406335.1 Trebonia sp. | reverse complement strand
CCTGTTCGTTCCTAAGATCAATCCGCTCGCGCTGGCGGTCACCGGGCTACTGCTTGCAGGCATCGTCTGGGCTTTGCTGGCAGGCAATGCCCTCATCAAGGGAGCCCTTGCGGTGGCGCTGGTGTGGGTGCTGCTTATCGGGGGCCTGCGCATCGTCGTGGTCCACAACACCAGTGCCAGTGACGCGTTCGTCCTGAGCGGGTACACGTGGATTCCCCGCGTGGTGTGGTTCGTCATCTGGAGAGCGCTATTCGCGCGCGTGTCCTGATGATCGGTCTGAGAGCGAGGTTTTCGGGGTTGGATCACCGGAAACGTCGCACTCGCGGCGATCATGGTCGCCCAGGCGGGTTGAGAGGCCGTCACGCGCCGGATCGGCTGGTCAGAAGACGGGCCTCGGCCAACCCGGTGATCGCTTTGAGGGGGTGGGCCGGCGCTGAGCCCTAATCCTTCCCGGACCTGCTGAGCCGGGCGCGAACCTCCTCGAAGTGGTGCCGCACCGCCTCCTCGGCCGCGGTCTCGTCGCCTGCGACCAGCGCCGCGACAATCCGCTCGTGCCGGTCGACCAGTTCGGCAGCGTTGGAGCGGCGGGTGCCGATGACGTGCTCGGTGCCTGCGTAAGCCTGCCAGAAGACCCGGACCAGGTCGCCGGCAAGCTGGTTGCCCGCAGCCGCGCAGATGATCTCGTGGAACCGCTGGTCGGCCTCGGCCGAGCCGACGCCGGTGCGCATGGCGTCCAGGCAGCCCCGCAGGGCGCCCACGGTGTCGGCGGTCGGACCCTTGACCGCGAGCCGCCTGGTCAGCCCCATCTCGATCATTTCCCGGATGTCGAGCAGGTCGAGCAGGGTCGCCGCCGAGCGGGCACGGAAGGACAGCCAGGGCAGCATGGCGTCGGCGCTGGCCGGGCCGACGAACGTGCCGTAGCCATGCCGGACCTCGACGATGCCCTGGGCCTGAAGGGACTTCAAGGCCTCGCGCAGCGGGCCACGGCTGGTTTGCAGGTCGGCGGTGAGCTGGGCCTCGGTCGGCAGCGGCGCGCCGGGATGCAGGTTCTGGTCGGTGATCAGGTCGACCACGGCTTGCGCCAGTTCGGCGCTGCGCGAGGGCCGCCCCGACCGGGACCCGGCTCCGACCATCCCCGCTTGCCCTCCCGGCTCCGAAGTCCTACTGTCCAGACCAGTGTAGGACATAGGACGTCCTACAACCCTCGGAGGTAGCGATGTCATCGACGACCGCCTCGCCCGACACCCCGTCCCGGCTACGCGATCTCAGCCCGCTCCAGCGCCGCGCTTTCCTCGGCGCCTGGTTCGGGTACCTGCTCGACGGTTTCGACTTCGTGCTGATCACGCTGGTGCTCACCGAGGTCGCCAAGGAGTTCGGGCTGAGCCTGGCTCAGGCTGCGACGCTCGTCAGCGCGGCGTTCGTGTCCCGCTGGTTCGGCGGACTGGCGCTCGGCGCGCTCGGCGACCGGTACGGCCGCAAGCCCGCAATGATCACGTCGATCTTGCTGTTCTCCCTCGGCAGCTTGCTGTGCGGGCTGTCCTGGGGGTACTGGTCGCTGTTCGCGTTCCGGGCGATCGTCGGGCTGGGGATGGCAGGCGAGTACGGGTCGAGTGCCACGTTCGTGATGGAGAGTTGGCCACGCTCCCTGCGCAACCGGGCCAGCGGGTTCCTGCTCTCGGCGTACCCGTTCGGCAGCATTCTCGCGGCGCAGGCGTACGCGCTGATCGTGCCGCATACCTCGTGGCGCTGGCTGTTCGTACTCGGCCTGGTGCCCGCGGTGTTCGCGCTGGTCCTGCGCCGCAGCCTGCCGGAGGCCGAGGAGTGGAGCCGGGCCGAGGTCGACCGGGGCAAGGAACGGGAGACCAGCGCCGGTGTCCTGCTCAGCGGCAGGCGCCGGGTGTTTTCCGCGGTGCTGACGGTGGTGCTCGCGGTGTCGCTCGTCCTGCTGTTCAGCGGCAGCGCCGGGGTCCTCGCGGTGCCGCTGATCATCGTGGTGATCGCCGGGTTCGTGCTCTTCGCGATGCAGCTCACCGGGCGGCTGTGGCCGATGGCGGTCGCGCTGATGGTCGTGGTCTTCTGCGCGTTCCTCACCTCGTGGCCCATTCAGTCGCTGCTGCCGACCTACCTCAAGACCGTCCTGCACTATGACGCCGCCCAGGTCGCCACCGCCCTCACCTGGGCCGGGCTGGGCTATGCGGTCGGTTCCGTGCTCGCGGGCATGCTCGGTGACCGGTACGGCACCCGCACGACCTACGTGGTCGGCCTGCTGCTGTCCGCGGTGCTGGTGTTCCCGGCCTTCGCGCTCGGCGAGGGGCAGGTCGTGCTGATCTGGGTGCTGCTGTTCGCCCTGCAGGCCACCGGCCAGGGGATCTCCGGGCTGCTGCCGAAGTACATCGGCGACCACTACCCGGTGCAGACCAGGGCAGCCGGGCTGGGCTTCACCTACAACGTCGGCGCACTCGGCGGCGCGGTCGCTCCGCTGGCAGGCGCCGGGATCGCCGCGAGCCTGGGCCTCGGCACCGCGATGGCCCTGCTGGCCTGCGTGCTCGCGGTGGTCACCGCGCTGCTGGTGGCCTTCGACGTGCCGCGCCGCGTCGCCCGATGGACCGGCGTCGAACCGACCGGCCCCGCGGCCGTCGTCGAGCGGACCTCGGCATGAGCGCGCCGTTTGATCTGTCCGGGGTGATCCCGCCGCTGTGCACCCCACGCGGCGCCGACGGCGAGCTCGACCGGACCTCGCTGGCCCGCCTTTGCGAGTACCTGATCGACGCCGGGGTGCGCGGGCTGTTCGTCGGCGGCTCCACCAGCGAGGCCGCCCTGCTCGACGACGCCACCCGGCTCGCCACGCTGGACGTGGCCGTCGCCGCGGCGGCAGGCCGGGTCCCCGTGCTCTACGGGGTGATCGAAACCGGCACGCGGCGGGTGCTGGCGGCGGCCCGGCCCGCGGCCGACCACGGGGCCGCCGCGGTCGTGGCCACGGTGCCGTTCTACGTGGCGCCGAACCAGCGGGAGGTGCTGGCGCACTTCGCGTCGCTGCGGGCGCTGCTCGACCTGCCTGTCGTCGCGTACGACATCCCGTCGGCCACGCACGTCCGCCTGGCACCCGATACCGCGATCGCGCTGGCCAGGGCGGGCGACGCGGTGGCGCTCAAGGACTCCAGCGGCGACCTCGCAGGCCTGCGGCGGGTCGTCGCGGCCACCCGCGACCTGCCGTTCCAGGTGCTGTCCGGCTCGGAAACCCTGGCCGACGCGGCGCTGACCTCGGGCGCGGACGGGCTGGTGCCCGGCCTCGGCAACGTCGACCCGGGCGGCTTCGTCCGGCTCTTCGACGCCGTCCGCTTCGGTGACCTCGACGCCGCGGCCGCCGAGCAGGCGCGGCTGGTCCGGCTGTTCGAGATCATCTCGGTGGCCGACCAGGGTCGCGTCGGCTTCACGGCGGGCGCGCTCGGCGCGTTCAAGGCGGCGCTGGTCCGGCTCGGGGTGCTTGATCACCCGGACACGTGGCCGCCACTCACGCCGCTGACCGCCGGGGAGCACGACGCCGTCGCCGCACTGCTCGACGAGCATCTCACCCGGTCCTGAGCAAGATCTTCGCGGACCGGTAAGGGGTGTCGGCCGGGTGGGTGCGCCTGCGGCGGTTGAGGGCGCCACCCGTTCGATACCCGAGATCGTCACTCGATTGAGCGCATGAGCCGAGCGTCGTTGCGGAGCGACTGTCGCTGCGTAGGTTCCGCACCGTGCGTACCCCCCGCCGTTCGACTCTGCGTAACGACCGACTGCACACAGTCACCAGGCTGGCGACGTCCTCCTTCGTCGTCCTGGTGGCGTGTGCAGGCGCAGCCGCCCTGCTTCCG
>DASWUW010001041.1:0-3040 GCA_036406335.1 Trebonia sp. | reverse complement strand
GTCGGGCGGGTACGCCGGTATCGCCGGGTACCCCTCGTCCGGGGTGGCCACATTCGGCCACCGGGACCTGCGGCCGGGCGAGACCGCCGCGAGGAGCCGCTGCTCGAGCTCTGCGGCTTTATTTTCCAGGATGGCGATCCGGTCATCGTCGTTATAGCTGATATATTCGAAGTCGTGCGTCATGGTCACCCCTCACTCGCTGTCTGTGCAGATCCGGCCGCTACCGGTTCGGTGGTACGGCCGCGGACGGAGGTGCTGTCCGCTGGCGATCGCGGGCGGCGGCCGGCTGCCGTGGCGCGGGGAAGTGCGCCGCGGCAGCCGCGCCGTACCGTGCCGCGCGATTCGTACTCACGTTCTTCATTAGAACACACGTACGACTACGAAGAAAAGACTTTGCGAAAAGCGTCTTTACCGTGATCAAACTTTCGAAACTCGTGACCGTAACGGGTCGCTGAGCCGCGGTGCGTGACTACCGCGAAGGCGGCCCGTCCTCTCGGCCGCGCGGAGTCAGCGAGAACCCGGTCGCGCCCGGATCCCGCGCGTGGCACCATGGTGCGGTGCTGAGCGGGCTGCTGACCGGATACCGGGTGACGGGGGAGGCCGAGGCCGCGGACCTGGCCCGGATGGAACGGCTGGCGGCGGGGGAGCGGGACCCGTGGTCACGCTCGCTGCCGCTCCACTTCACCGCCTCGGCGCTGGTGGTGCACCCGCCGACCGGCCGGGTGCTGCTGCGCTGGCACCCCCGGCTCCGCGGCTGGCTGCAGGTCGGCGGGCACGGCGACCCGGGGGAGAGCGACCCGCTGCGCATCGCGCTGCGCGAGGCGGCCGAGGAGACCGGCCTGACCGACCTGGAGCCCTGGCCGGACGCGTCGCTGCGGCACGCCGCGCTCTGCCTCGTGCCCGCGTCGCCCGCCGAGCCCGCGCACGAGCACGCCGACCTGCGGTTCATCCTGGCTACCGGGCACCCGGAGGCCATCGCGGCGGAGGGAGCGGACGCACCCCTGCGGTGGCTGAGCCTGGGGGAGGCGCGTCTCCTGGCGGGCGGCAACCTCGCCTCCACCCTCGACCAGGCGGAAACGCTGCTGCGGGCGGCCTAGCCCGCGCCGGGCGCGCCGCCGGGCACTTCGAACGCCCCGCTGCGCACCGGCACCGGTCAGCTCGCGGGCCGTGGCCCGCCCCGCCAGGTAGTCCGCGGCCACCGCGGGCGACTGCGCGCCGAAGGGCAGGCGGACCATGCCCTGGCGCTCCGCGGCCTGCCGCAGCGCCGCCGCCCAGGGTGCTACCCGGTCCCGGCTGAGACCGCCCGCGCCCGCCGCGGCGTCCCGGTCAGCGCTTCCGGCGGCCCGGTTGTCGGTGGGGAAGGACGCCACCAGGGCGCCGCCGGGCCGCAGCACCCGCACCTCATCCCCGACCGCCACGCGCCAGTCGGGGATGAGGTGCAGCACGTGGACCGCCAGCACCGAGCCGAAGGCGCCCGCGGCGAACGGCAGCCGGGTCGCGTCGGCCTGGGCCAGCGGCACCGGGCTGCTGCCCCCGGCGTTCGCGGCGAGGCGCCGCAGCATCGCCCCGGAGATGTCGGCCGGCTGACGGCCGGCCACCTCGGCGGCCAGCAGGCCGGCCAGCTCCCGCATGACCGGTTCGGGGAGCGACCTGGTGGCGTCGTAGAACCCGGCCGCCCGGTCGAAATTCACCGATTCCATCCGTGCCCCGTTACCGTCGCCGCACGTTAAAGGCCCCCGTCACGTTAAGTGATAGCAGGGCGTGATAAGTTCCGTTGATCAAGCAACGACGCCGGGGTACGTTACTTGCGGGAAATTTTCCGGCTGGGTGCGGCCTGCACCGGAAAGGCGTCGTTCTTGACCTGGTATTCAAAGTCTGTTTTGTGGTACTTTCCATCCATCGCAGGCAATGATGCCCTCGACGAGCTGACCGGGGCGCTCTCGCAGGCGTCAACTGGAAGTCGTACCAATCATCGGCCGTTATCGATAGCAAATCGTGACTCTTCGGCTTCATATCCTTAACGAGGCTAACTTACGCTCACGGCAAAGCAGGCGCCTTGGAGCAGAGCCCACCAGGACTGGTCGAAGGCGCACACAGAAAGCCAAGGAGCGCATTTTGATGTTTCGGAACAGACGGCAGACTCGCCTCGCGCGAGTCGCTGTAGCCGGAGCGGCAGCAGTGCTGGCCGTGAGCGTAGTCGCCGCGTGCAGCAGCAGCAGTTCGCCCAGCCCGGCGGGCGCCGGCGGCTCGTCGACCTCGGCCCCCGCGTCCGCGACCGGCACGGCGGTGGCCGGCGGTACTGCCCGCGTGGCGCTGCCCGCGGGGGTGACGCTGAACTGGATCTGGCCCTACGTGCCGCTCACGAGCGCCAACGAGTACAACGCCGAGGGCTTCCAGATGCTCATGTACCGGCCGCTGTACATGTTCGGCAACAACGGCCCCTCGGTCGACGTGAACTACCCGCTGTCGCTCGCCAACGCGCCGGCCTACTCCAGCGACGGCAAGACCGTCACGATCACGCTCAAGGGCTGGAAGTGGAGCAACGGCGAGACCGTGGACGCCGCCGACGTGGTCTTCTGGCTCAACATGATGAAGGCCGAGCCGCAGAACTACTACGGCTACACGCCGGGCCTGCTGCCCGACAACCTGGCCTCCTACAGCGCGACCGGCCCGAACACGGTGGTCATCCACACCAAGTCCGCCGTCGGCAGCATCTGGTTCACCTACAACCAGCTCGCCGAGATCACCCCGATGCCGGCCGCCTGGGACATCACCTCGGCCTCGGCCAAGGCGGGCAGCGGCGGCTGCGCCACCGACACCGCCGCGGACAAGTTCGCCAAGTGCAAGGCCGTCTGGACCTTCATGACGGCCCAGTCGAAGAACGCCAAGACCTACGCGAGCAACCCGCTGTGGCAGGTCGTCGACGGCCCCTGGAAGCTCTCCAGCTTCAGCACCGCCGCCTCCGGCCCGGTCACCGGCTTCGTCGCCAACCCGGCCTACTCGGGTTCGCCCAAGCCGAAGCTCGCCGGCCTCACGTACT
>DASWUW010001040.1:0-13619 GCA_036406335.1 Trebonia sp. | reverse complement strand
GGCCGCGGCCGGGCGGTGGCGGGTATTTCGGCTGGTCGCCGTATACCGCCGGGTAGCGTCCGCCCGGCGGCGGCGCGGCCGCGGCGGGCATGTCTTCCCGGTGCTGCCGGAATTCCGTGCTGCGCTGCTCCGCGGGCCGGGTGCCGGGGTAGTCGAACGCCCCGGTGTGGCCGGCCTGGTACTGGCCGCCCGGGTACTGGGCGGCGAAGAAGCTCTCGGTCTGGTCGGTCAGCTGGGTCTGCGCCTGCGAGCGGCGCGCGGCCGTCCGGTAGGAGCGGCCGTCGGTCTCGCCCAGCTTCGCCCGCGAGTACGCCGCGCTGGTCAGCGGGTCGTCCTCGCCGTTCCGGGCCGGGCCCGGGTCGCGGGCGGGGATGGACCAGATTCCGCCGGTGTCCCGGTCGGCGTCCCGGCGGTCGGGTTCCCGCCGGTCGGGCCCCGCGGGCGAGCCGGGGCTCTGGCTTCGTCCGCTCGCGGGCGGGTCGGGGTAGCCGGAGGCGTTGACCCGCTCGATCCGCTCGGTCCGGTCGCCCCAGCCGCCGGGGTCCGGCTGGCGGGTGCCGGCCGGGAGGCCGGCCGTCTGCGGGGTGTTCGGCTGGAATGAGGGCCGGGCGGCGGCCTGCTGCGGGAACCCGCCTGATCCCGGGCCCGATCCGGTGCTCCGGCGGGGCGGGGCGGCGCCGGGCCACCCGGCGTTCGGGCCGGAGCTGCGGTTGCCGCCGGTTCCCGGCTGGGGGCTGCCGGGGCCGGCGGGCGGGCGCGACACGGTGACCCCGACGGTGGGGCCCGGGCCGGTGTTCGCCCGCAGCGCGTGCGGGCCGGTGGCCGGGCGTCCGGTAGCGCGGCCGGGCGCACTGCCGGCGCCGGGCTGGTAGTCGCCGGCCAGTCCCGGCGGCGGGCCGAGTCGTCCCGCCTCGCGCTGGTCCGGGCCGCGCTGGTCGCCGCCGAAGCGGGATTCGCCGGCCGCCGCGGACCCGGCCGGGGTACCGCTGCCGTTCAGCGGCTGGTCGGAGGCGACCGAAGCCCAGTAGTCCTCGTCGGAGACGCCGTCGTCGGGCCAGATGTCTTCGCCGCGGTCCCGGCGCAGCCGCAGGATGGCCGTCCAGCTGTCGGTGCGGTCTTCCCGGTCCCGGCGCCGGCGGCGCCCGCGCTCGGGCCGGTCCCCGTCGCTGCCCTCGGGCAGCTCGTAGGCGCCGGTGGCGTACTCGTCGGCGCCGTAGCCGGAAGAGCGGTCACCCGGGGACGATCGGTCACCCGGGGACGGCTCTCCGGGCGGGCCGTCTTCCCGCCGTCCCCGGCCGCCCGCGCGGCCGTCGGGGTTCTCGCCGGCCCAGCGGCCCTTGATGCCCTCGGGGGAGAAGTACTCGCCTGGCGACCAGCCGTCGTCCTTGCTCTGGTAGCCGTCAGGTGTGTAGAGGTCGTAATCGTCGTACTCATCGCCACGGCCGGCATCGCCACCGCGATCACCTGGCCGCGTCGGCTTACGACTCAAAAACGACATTCAACACCACCCGGCACAGCACGGCCTGGCATCGGTGCTCGCGAGGCGCGCGCGGCCATATACGCGAACCTGCCCCCGTTAACGCGAGCACCCTTTCACCAGCACTGGTTCGTCAGATTGTTCCGAACACCGTGCCGTCTGTCTGGCGAATCACGAAACTTCACCACTGACTGCCGCAAGATGGGACACACCGGTACTAAACGGGCTGCCGACCGGGCCCGCATCATGATGTGGCGCTCACGGTCAGACGGCCGCGGCCGATGGTCGCGGCGGCAATCGACTGCCACGCGGATACCAGCGACGTCCCGTTGGGGAGGTCCAGCACCGTGTTGAGAGCGTACACGGTGAACCGGTAGCTGTGGCCGTGCGGCCCCGGGCAGGGTGCGGTGTAGCGGTTGTCGCCGGCGGTGCCCAGCGCCTGGCGCGCTCCCGGCGGCAGCTGTCCCTCGGGCAGCGCGGAGGTACCCGGCCCGATGTCGAACACCACCCAGTACACGTAGGGCGTGATCGGGGCGTCGGAGTCGTCCACCACCAGCGCGATCGACTTGGTCCCGGCGGGTGCGCCCGCCCAGGTGAGCGGTGGCGTCGCGGCCCGCTGGGCGGAGCAGGTGAACCGCTCGGGCATCGTGCCGTGCACGAAGACCCCCTCGCTGACCGTCATCACGCTCGGCGCGGTGACCGTGACCCCGGTCGAGAGGAGCCCGCACCCGGCCAGCAGCAGGCCGAGGCCGGCCGCCGCGGCCGCCCGGGTCAGCCGCCGGGCCAGCCCGCGCCGCCGGCGCGCTCTGGAGTCCGCTTCCCACCTCACGCGCCTGATCTTAGAGCCTGGGGACGCGCTGGGTGCCCGATAGCGCGACGCGGGCCCGGTCCGCCGCGAACAAGAGGATCGTCCCGAACGAGGGCGGTGCCGGTTCCCGCGGGGGTCAGCGGAAGGCGCTGTGACCGGTGAGGGCCTGGCCGATGACCAGGGTGTGCATTTCCGGGGTGCCCTCGTAGGTGAGCACCGACTCCAGGTTGGCCATGTGCCGCATAATCGGGAACTCGTAGGAGATGCCGTTGCCGCCGAGGATGGTGCGGGCGGTGCGGCAGATCTCCAGGGCCTCGCGGGTGCTGTTCAGCTTGGCGATCGAAACGTGCTCGGGGGCGAGCAGGCCCTGGTCCTTAAGCCGGCCGAAGTGCAGCGCGAGGAGCTGTCCCTTGGCCAGCTCCACGGCCATGTTGGCCAGCTTCTCCTGGGTGAGCTGGAAGGCGGCGATGGGCGAGCCGAACTGCTCCCGGGTCCTGGCGTACTCCAGCGCGGTCTCGTAGCAGGTCCGCGCCGCCCCCAGGGCTCCCCAGCAGATCCCGAAGCGCGCCTCGTTCAGGCACGACAGCGGGCCGCGGAGCCCGGTCACGTCGGGGAAGACGGCGTCCGCGGGCAGCCGGACTTCGTCCAGGACCAGCTCCGCGGTGACGGAGGCGCGCAGCGACCCCTTGTGCTTGATCTCCGGCGCGCTGAATCCGGGCGTGCCCGCGGGGACGGCGAACCCGCGGATGCCGTTGTCGGTCTGGGCCCAGACGACGGCGACGTCGGCCACCGTGCCGTTGGTGATCCACATCTTGCTGCCGGACACGACCCAGTCCGTTCCGTCGCGCCGGGCGCTGGTGCGCATCGACGCCGGGTCGGAGCCGGCGTCCGGCTCGGTGAGGCCGAAGCAGCCGATGGCCTCGCCCGCCGCCATCTGCGGCAGCCACTCGGTCTTCTGCGCCTCGCTGCCGAAACGCCAGATCGCGTACATGGCCAGGGAACCCTGGACGGACACGAGCGACCGCAGCCCGGAGTCGGCCGCCTCGAGTTCCAGGCAGGCGAGGCCGTAGTCGACCGCCGACATCCCGGCGCAGCCGTACCCGGTCAGGTGCATGCCCAGCAGGCCGATCTTGCCCAGCTCGCGGGTCAGTTCCCGGATGCCGGGCAGCTCGCCCCGCTCGTACCAGCCGGCCACGTGGGGCAGGATCTTGTCCGCGCAGAAGTCCCGCACGGTCTGCCGGACCGCCCGCTCCTCCTCGCTCAGCAGCGAGTCGATGCCGGCCGGGTCACGGGGGTCCAGCCGCGGCCGGGCGGAAGGTGCAGCGCTCATCGGTTCCAGCTCCTGTTCAGGGACGGCAGTGCTTGAGGGCGGTAGTAGCGGGTGGTCACGGGGCCGGCGGCGGGAGCCTGGCCTGGTTCTGGGAGGCGCCTAGCACGCGGACCACCGTGGTGGCGCCCGGCTCGGCGGTCTCGCGCTCGACTTCGGGGTGCGGGCTGGTCGGCTCGGCGAGGTAGCGCTTGCCGGACAGCCGCACCAGCACCGACTCGCCCAGGATCAGCCGGTCCTTGGTGCCCAGGTGGGTCTCCTGGTCCGGCGGGACCAGCCGGACCGGGTCGAAGGAGCTGCCCGTCCAGCGCTGCACCATCGTCCCGTTGGTGGAGTTCAGGTCGAGCACCGACAGCCGCCAGTTGCCCGACCCGGCGTGCGCCAGCCGCAGCATCAGGTGCAGCCGGCTGACCGTGTCGATGGCCGTCTTGCCGCCGCCGGCGTACATGGCCAGGTCGATGCCCTTGACCGCGGCGCCGCGGCCGACGATCACCGGGCAGTCCAGTTCCAGCGGGAACCGCAGGATCTCCTCCTGCGAGTCCAGCTCGGCCACCACGACCTCGTGCAGCGCGGAGCGCGGCCCCAGGGAGTCCAGGGGCCGGGTGCAGGACGGGCAGACCGCGGCCCCTTCCGGCGAGATACGGGGCCAGGCGAGCAGCTGGCCCTGCCACTGGGCGGCCTGCCGGCAGGAGGTGTTCGGGCAGCTCCAGCGGGTCTGCAGGATCTTCCGGTGGGCCTGGTTCCTGGCGTCGAGCTTGGCCGAGAAGCGGATCCGCTTGACCTCGCGCGCCTGTGAGACATCCTGCAGGCTGCGCATCTTGATGCCGAGCGGGGTTAGCCGGACGATCCCCTCAACGGTGTCCCAGGCGTGGAACCGCTCCGGTGACCCCTCGATCCAGCGGTGCACCGCCCGGTGGTCGGTGTAGTGGTCGCGGGTGATCACGTGCAGTTCGCCTTCGCGGGCGATCCGCAGGATCTCGTCGTCCGCTACCGCGGCCGTCCGTATGTCGCCGTCCCGCTTGAGCTCGAGGAACCGCCGGGCGTCGGGGCCGAGCACGCGCACCAGCGACTCGTCCGCCACCAGCTCGAACCGGGCACTGCCGTGCAGCTCCCGCCATGCGGCCATGACCAGGTCCAGCCGTCCCCAGACCGGCGCCTGGCGTCCCAGCGGCGGCAGATAGGGCGACCAGCAGACGTTCGAGACGTCAATGACCGCGTTCCAGCTTTCGTTCATCGAAAAAAATCCTAAGACGCGCGTCGCCGCCGCGCCACCCGGCCGGCCGGTTAGACGTCGGCCAGTGCCTTGACCGCGACCGTGAGGTCGTCCGGCGGAAGGGTGAAGGCCAGCCGGAGCCAGGGTGAGCGGTCAGCGGAAACCGACAGCAGGCGGCCGGGCACCAGCGCCACCCCGCGCCGCAGCGCGGCCTGGGTGAACCCGCTGGAGTCGGCGTCGCCGGGACGCCGGGCCCAGATGGTCAGCCCGCCGGCGGGCGCCGTCCAGTGCCAGCCGGGCAGGAACGCGGACAGGGCCGAGGCGATGGCCGCGTACCGCTGCCGCGCCCAGTCGGTCCGGTAGGCGACGATGTCCTCGTGGCGCGTCCGGACCAGCGCCGCCACCACGCCCTGGTGGTAGGCCGGGGTACCCAGGTCAGCGGCCGACTTCGCGGCGGCCAGCCGGCTGATGATGCCTTCCGGGGCGCGTACGTACCCGGTGCGCAGGCCGCCCCAGTAGGTCTTGGACAGCGAGCCGACGGTGACCACGTTGGGCAGCCGGGGCGCGAGCGCGGCCAGCGGCGGCGGGCCGTCCATGATTCCGCCGGCGGTGAGCGGCAGCTCGGCCAGCGTCATGTCGTCGATAAAGGTGACGTCCGGGTTCCGCTCGGCCAGCGCCACGATCTCGTGCCGTTCGGCGGCGGGCAGCACCAGCCCGGTCGGGTTCTGGTGGGTCGGGATCAGGTAGGCCAGCGCCGGGCGGTGCGCGTTCAGCGCGTCGGCCAGCCGCCCGATGTCGCCCGGGGGCACGCCGACCGGCCGGGCCCCGCAGCGGTGCAGCGCGTCGATGAATCCCGGGTAGGTGGGTTCTTCGGTCACCACGGGCTGCCCCGGGGCCGTCTCGCAGCGCAGCAGCAGGTCCAGGGCCTGCATGGCGCCGGTGGTGACGAGCACCTGATCCGGCGTGGTGGGGATGCCGTGCGACGTGGTCAGCATCGACGCGATCGCCGTGCGCAGGTCCGGCAGCCCGTAGGGGAAGTAGCCGGTGCCGAGGGTCAGCCGTTCCCGTTCCGGCTGGCTGAGCACGGTGCCCGGGTCGTGCAGCGCGGCGGCCACCGGCGGGGCGCAGTCCACCGCGGCGAGCGAGAGGTCGAAGGCCGGGGGGCCCGCCAGCAGCCCGGCGAAGAACCCGTTGGCGCGGTGCACCGCCGCCGGGGTGGTGCGGTGCGGGACCAGCCGGGTGCCCGAGCCCTGGCGGCTGGCCGCCATGCCCTCGTCCCGCAGCACCTGGTAGGCCAGGGCAACGGTGTTCCGGCTGACTGACAGGGCCGCGGCCAGGGCCCGTTCCGGCGGCAGCCGGACGCCCGCGGGCAGCTCGCCGGTGTCAGCCAGGCGGCCGAGCCGGGCGGCCAGCAGCCGGTAGAGGGCGCCGTCGGCGGTCGGCCAGCGCCCGAGCAGGTCGGCGAGCGCCCGGGGGGTGATCGCGGGAGCCGCACCCGGGGCTACTTCTGCGCTAATTGGCACTGTCATGACAGTGCCAATGATGTCAGTTTGGCGGCATTCCGACCTACCTTTTGGGGATATTCGCCGCGGTCGCGGCGGACTCGCCGGCGTGATCTGCCTCACCGCGGCGGGATCCAGGAACGGGGGCCGGCCCGGCCCGGCCGCGGGACGAGTCCGCCTCTCCCCGCCTGCCGCCCTGACCGGACCGGGCGACATGAGGGCGGGTTCTGTCAGCCCATGGCGGCTTAGCCGGACGGGGTGCACTAATAATGGTCACGTGACCACTATCACGGGAGCGCCCGGAAGCGAAGCCGGGCCCGAGGCCCAGGTTTTCACGGCCCGCCTCACCGGCCGGCCGCTGCTCGACAGTAACGGCCGCGCCATCGGCCGGGTCCGCGACGTGGTCATCTGGCCGGTGGCGGGGGCCGAACCGCCGCGCGCCCTCGGGCTGGTGGTGTCGCTGCGGCGGCGGACCATCTTTGTCTCGTTCGGCCGGATCCGGGAGGTGACGGCTGAGGGCGCGCAGCTGCTGGGCGGTACGGTCGACCTCGACCCGTTCAGCCAGCGGACCGGGGAGATGCTGGCCAGCAGCCTCTACGGACGGCGGACCCCGGCGGGGACGGTCGCCGACGTGGCCATCGTGCACCGCGAGCGGGCGCGCGACCGCTGGGAGGTGACCGCGCTCGCGGTCACCCGGGGAAGCCGGGCCATTGGCGTCCTGGGCGGGCACGGGCCGCACATCGTGGCCTGGCAGGACTGCCGTGAGCTGTTCGAACCGGGTCCGCTGGCCGAGCAGCTGACCAGCCTGCGCGAGATGGCGCCGGCCGACCTGGCCACCGCGTTCGAGGCCCTGCCGCAGGCCCGCCGCAGCCAGCTCGCGGCCGCCCTGGAGGACGAGGAGCTGGCCGACCTGCTCGAGGAACTGCCCGAGCAGGACCAGATCCGGCTGCTTAACAGCCTCAACAGCATTGAGCGCAGCGCCGACGTGGTCGAGGAGATGGAGCCGGACGACGCCGCCGACCTGCTCGGCGAGATGCTTCCCGAGCAGCGTGAACGGCTGCTCACGGCGATGCGGTCGGTGCAGGCCGACGACCTGCGGCGGCTGCTGCGCTACGACAAGGCCACCGCGGGCGGCCTGATGACCTCCCAGCCGCTGGTGTTCGCGCCGGACGCGCCGGTGGCCGAGGTGCTGGCCCGGGTCAGGGACCCTGACCTGCCGGCCACCACCGCCGCCCAGGTCTATGTGTGCGAGCCCCCGATGCTGACCCCCACCGGCCGCTACCTGGGCAGCGTCGGCTTCCAGCGGCTGCTGCGCCGGGCCCCGTCCATTCCGATCGGCGAGTGCATCGAGGACCGCGTCTTCGTCAAACCGGACCTGCCCGAGCGCGAACTGGCCGTCCGGCTGGCCGCCTACAACTTCATCGGGGTGGCGGTGGTCGACAGCGCCGGCCGGCTCGTCGGCGCCGTCACCGTGGACGACGTGCTCGATCACCTGCTGCCGGTCGGCTGGCGGCGGCCGGGGGGCGAGACCTGATGGCCCGGTTCAGTCTCTTCCGGCCCGCCGGCGACCGCAACGACCTGTCGGTCCCCAAGGGCGCCCCGGTGCGCGGGACGCTCTACGACGCCGACGCCTTCGGCCGGTTCTCCGAGGGCCTGGCCCGGCTCCTCGGCACCGGCAAGTACCTGTTCGCGCAGACCGTGTTCGTGATCTGCTGGATCATCCTCAACGTGGTGGCCGGCGTCCACCACTGGGACGCCTACCCGTTTATCCTGCTCAACCTGGCCTTCTCCACCCAGGCGGCCTACGCCGCGCCGCTGATCCTGCTCGCGCAGAACCGGCAGGACGGACGGGACCGGGCCACCACCGACCGGGACCGCCAGGTCGCCGCCCGGACCCAGGCCGACACCGAGTACCTGGCCCGTGAACTGGCCGCCGTCCGCCTGGCGCTCAACGACCTGGTAACCAACCAGGACCTGACCGAGCAGCTGGAGCACCTGGCCAAGCTGATCGCCGACCGCACACCGGTAAAGCCGGAAGAGTAGGCGCGTTCGTGCGAGGTCAGCCAGCGGGGGCCGGGCGGCGCCTGGTCTCGCTCTCAGCTGGGCGCGGTCTCGCCGAGCCGGTCGCGCAGGACGTCCTTGCGGATCTTGCCCGACGGGGTCAGCGGGAACTCGCCGGTTACCAGCCAGCGGACCGGGACTTTCTCCGCCGCCAGCCGGGTGCGGCAGAACGCGGTCAGCTCGGCGGCGAGGCTGCCGCTGTCCGGGCCGCCGCCAGCGGCGGACGGGGCGGCGGGGCGGACCGCCGCGCCGACCACCTCGCCGACCACCTCGCCGTAGTAGCCGTCGGGGACGCCGAGGACCGCCGCGTCGGCCACCGCCGGGTGCTCGACGAGCACCTCTTCGATTTCGCGCGGGTAGATATTCTCCCCGCCGCGGATGATCATCTCCTTGAGCCGGCCGGCGATCCGCAGGTAGCCGCGCTCGTCCATCGAGCCGAGGTCGCCGGTATGCAGCCAGCCGTCGGCGTCGACGGCGGCGGCGGTCGCCTCGGGCGCGTTCAGGTAACCGCGCATCACCAGGTAGCCGCGGGTGCAGATCTCGTCTGCCTCCCCGTGGCGGGCCGTCTCGCCGTCGCGCAGGCCGGCGACCCGCACCTCGGCGTGCGGCAGCGGCCGTCCCAGGGTCTGCGCCCGGTCGGCGGCCGAGTCGGCCGCCACTGCCATGGACAGCACGCAGCCCGCCTCGGTCTGCGCGAACGCGATCAGGTAGCTGACGCCGAGTGTCTCCTCGACCTGGCGGGCCAGGGCGGGCGGTGACACCGCGCCGCCGGTCAGCACCTGGCGCAGGGACGAGACGTCGCGCGTGGCCAGGTCGGGCTGGCTGAGCAGGGCCAGCAGCATGGTGGGGACGCCGCACAGCAGGGTGACCCGGTACGCCTCGATCAGCTCCAGTTCCAGGGCCGGGGAGAACCGGGGCATGAGCACCTGAGTGGCGGCCGCCTGGACCGGCCCCAGGGTGAACAGCGCGCTGCCGCCCACGTGGAACAGCGGCATCGGGTTGATCTCGACGTCGCCGGGGCCGATGCCGGCGGTCTCGAAGGCCAGCCGCGCGTTGTTGGTGAGCCCCCGGTGGGTGAGCGCCGCGCCCTTGGGCCTGCCCGTGGTCCCCGAGGTGTAGAGCACCTGCGCGATGCTCCCCGGTTCGACGTGGGGCAGCGGCCGCTCCGCCGCCCCGGGGGCAGCTCCGGCGGCGGCAAACGCGTCCCACTCGCCCAGGGAGTGCACCTCGCGCAGCCTCGGCAGCCGGCCGCGGACCTCGGCCAGGACGGCGCCCGTGTCCCGCTGCTGGAACTCCCCGCCGTGGAACAGCCCGTCGGCGCCGGAGTCGCTCAGCAGGTGCGCGAGCTCTTCCCCCTGGTAGGCGGGGTTGACCGTGACCAGGGTCAGCCCGGCGAGCGCGGCCCCGAACTCCAGGATGATCCACTCCGGACTGTTCGGGGCCCAGACCGCGATGCGTTCCCCGGGGGCGAACCGGGTCAGCAGCGCCCGCGCGGCGCCTTCGGCGGCGGCCAGCAGCTCCGCGTACGTCCACTGGCGCCGCGCCGGCCGGTCCGGGGCGCCGTAAACCAGCGCGGTCGAGTCCGGGGCCCGGGCGGCGGCGTCGCGCAGCACCGAGCCGATCGTGGTCTCGCGAATGCCGCCGGCTTCCCGGGCGGGCCAGTAAGCGCGGGTCACAGGAGCTAACGCTACCGGCCCGCCGCAACTCAGCATCCGGACGGTGCCGAGGCGGTCAGCGACGCCAGGGCCGGCGGTCCGGCGGGCAGCGGCTGCGTCTCCTGGCGCGCGACGGCGGACATCCCGGTGCTGGGATCAGCTGGCGTCCGCGACGGGGAAGCCGTCGCCGCCGTAGTCCGCGACGGCGCGGCCGCGGACGGCGGGGCGCTTACCGCCGGCGAAGCTGGCCCTTCGCCGGGCGGGGGAGCAACGGCCGTGGGCCTGACCGGTACGGACGGCGCCGGGTCGCTGCCCCCGCCGTACATCCGGGTGCCGGCCGACTGCACGGAGCCGGGGCTCAGCGTGATGCCCGCCGCCGTCGCCTGGTGCCCCTGGCTATCGGTGAGCCGGACGGTGAACGGCCCCGGGCCGGCGCCGGACGCGGCGACCCAGTAGTTGTAGCTGGCCCGCGTCAGGGACAGCCACCCGGAGGCGGTCCGCACCTGAACCGAGGTCAGCGGGTTGCCCGTGTTATCGGCCAGCAGCGCCAGCCAGTACTGCGACGAACCCTGCTTGACCTGCACCGAAAGCGGCCCGGGAAGTACCGGATCGGCCAGGGTGGCGTAGCTGACGCTGATCAGCCCGGCGGACAGCGGCGCGAGTTTCGCGAACGCGGTCACGCTCAGGTCGATGTGCCCGGCCGCGCACTCCGGGCACTGGTCGATGACCTTAACCCGGACCGACCCGGCCGGCCCGGTGACCTCCAGGTAGCTGCCGCACCGGGCGGCGCCGGCGTACTCGGACGCGGGCAGCGCCACGTAGAGCCCGTCCGCGGGCGGGCTGTACCCGCAGTTGGGCAGGCCGTCCAGCACGTAGTGGGTAGCCTCCTGGCCGGTGTTCCCGGCGGCCCGGACCGCCGCGCAGGCCCGGCTGCCGGTCACCGACCCGAGGCCGACGGCGAGCGCGACGGCCGCGACGGCGGCCGCTCCGCCGCCCGCGCCCAGACCGATCAGCGGCCAGCGCCGGCGCGCGCTCCCGGGCCCGGCACGCTGACGGGGCCGCCTGAAAACCATGGATCGATACGCTACGGGGTCAGCGAGCGGGCCTCGGGAAGATTCGGGTCACTCAGCGCAAACGTCACAACTGTTACGCGGCCAGCGGCAGGAATAGCATCCCGTCCGCGGTGGTTGCCCCGCTCGTGACGGAACTAGGCACCGCCGAGGAAAACCTGTCCCGGACGCTCCTTGACGGCGCCGACGCGACCCCGCTGCTGTGACGAGGGATCGGGCGCCAGCACCGCGGTGCCGCGGTTCTTCGGCGAGGCGCCGCTGGCCGGCTGGCGCAACGTCGCCGACGCGGTGCGCCGCCGGCGGCGCCATCTTCCCCCAGCTGTGGCACACCGGGGTGACCCGCAAGCCCGGCAGCGGGCCGTACCCCGACGCGCCGGTCCTGTCCCCGTCGGGTGTCACTCCCACCGGCCGGACGGTGGCCAAGCCCGCCACCGCCGCGCAGCTGGCCGCGGTAACCGCCGCCTACGCCCGGGCCGCGGCAGCGGCCAGGGACGCCGGCTTCCACGGGATCGAGCTGCACGGCGCGCACGGCTACCTGCTGGACGAGTTCCACTGGCCGGTTACCACACACTACGACGCGCTGATCGCCGAGGACCCGGCCGAGCTGGAAGCCTTCCTCACCCCGCTGGCGGCGGCCGGGGTGTCGCTGTTCCACGCCTCCACCCGCCGCTACTGGGTGCCCGCCTTCGACGGGTCCGACCGGACCCTGGCCGGCTAAACGCCACATCACCGGTCTCCCGGTGATCGCGGTCGGCTCGGTGGGAGTGGCCGCCCCGTTCCTCGAGGTCACCGAAGACGGCAAGACCACGGCCCGCCCGCAGCCGAGCCTTACCCTGGCCCCGCTGGTCGACCTGTTCCACCGGGGCGAATTCGACCTGGTGGCGCTGGGCCGGGCCGTGCTCGCCGACCCCGCCTGGGCGCCCAAGCTGGCCGACGGCCGCCTGGGAGAAATCCGCCCCTACGGCAAGTCGGCCGCCGCCACCTTGTTCTGAACCGGCCGCACGCCGCGGACGGCAAATCAGCCGCGGCGCGCGAGCTCCCGGTGCAGCGGCGGCAGGCCCGGCGGCAGCGCGTCCACCGGGAACAGCCGGGCCTCGCTGACCTCCCGCTCTTCCAGCACGAGGCCGCCCAGGCCGCCGACCAGCGCCGCCTCGTAGTACACCTCGGCCCGGTAGCGGAAGCCGCTGCGCACGTCGGCCAGCCGGCCGACCCGCACCGTCAGCCCGGTTTCCTCCCGGACCTCGCGCACCACGGTCTCCGGGAAGGTCTCGCCGCGCTGGGCGAACCCGCTGGGAAAGCCCCACTGCTCGTCCCGTCCCCACAGCCGGTGCCGCAGCAGCAGCACCCGGCCGTCCGGGGCCCGGACGATTCCGGTCACCCCTACGCCGAACCGCGCGTGCAGCCGCCAGGCCAGCCATCCTTGCAGCGGCCCGGCGGCGTGCCAGGCCCGGACCAGCAGGTCAGGCACGAAACGGTCCTCCGTCACGGTCAGCTGCCGCGTCTCCGGGCGCCCCGTCGCCGCAGGCGGGGCGGTCCGGCGAGGCTACTGGCGCCATCGTGACCGACGCCTCCAGCGTGACACTCACCTCAGCGCGGGAGCCGAGCCGCGCCCGCAGTTCCGCGAAGAACGCCTCCCGCACGTCGCCCGGCCAGCTCAGCGATGTCGCCCGGGTGTTCTCCACCCCGATGACGTCCGCGGCGGACCGGACCAGCCGCTGCCGGAACACCCGGTGCACGGACGGCCCGAACAGCTTGCTGTCGCCGATCGCCCGGGCGTCGGCGCGCCGCGTGACCCACACGCCGTCGTCCGCCGAGCGGGCCAGCCACATGGCGTCCAGCATCGAGCCGACCGGTTCGTCGTACCGCTCCTCGTACCCGGCCAGGGCCAGCCACCCGCCCGGCCGCAGCAGCCGCGCGGCCTGGCGGAACCGGACCCCGGGATCGATCCAGTGAAACGCCGCCCCGGAAATGACCAGGTCGAACGACGCGGGGGCGGCGTCGAGATCCTCGAAGGAAGCGACGCGGAACGTGACGCCGGCGGCGGCGCGCTCCCGGGCGACCTCGATCATCGACGTCCCGATGTCGATGGCCGTCAGGGCGAACCCGAACGGCAGCAGCGCCGAGGTGAGCTGCCCCGTCCCGCACCCCACCTCGAGTACCGGCGCCCCGGCCCGCGCGCCGGCCGTCGCGGCGACAAACTGCGCCAGCTCGGGCGGGTAACCCGGCCGGGTCGCGGCGTACAGCCGCGCCACCGCGTCGAACAGCCGCCGCTGGCGGTGCCGCCGGGCCCGTTCGGTCTCGTCCTCAGATTCAAGCGACATGGTGGAACACTAAAGGACGCGCCGGTCCTGGTCCCCGGCTGGCCCGGGCCGCGATGACATCCCGCCCGCCCGTTCGTCTGGCACAGGGGACCGGCAGGCGGTCTTGCCCGGATGAACGGAGACGTCATGGCGCACGAGGTCAGGGAACTGCTGGGCGGCCGCGGCCTGGTCGAGTCGCCCCGCTG
>DASWUW010001039.1:0-3246 GCA_036406335.1 Trebonia sp. | reverse complement strand
CCACCTGAGCAGCCGGCGGCCGGAAACCTACTCCCTTGCCTAACCCGGTTAGTGCCATGATCGTGGGTCATAAGCGGTGAATAGCGCCGCTTCTGGCCCACGATCGGGAAAGCCGGGGAGTCGCATGACGGTGGTGGCGGCGGCAGCGGCCGCGTTCGGGCGGGACCTGGACTTCTGCCTGCAGCGGATCGCCACCCTGATCGAGCACTCCCGGCAGGCGGGGGCGGCGCTGCTGGTGCTGCCGGACGCGGCCCTGGGCGGGTACCTGGCCGACATCCGCTCCCCCGACCCGGGCGCGCTGCCGCCCGCGCTCGACCCGGACAGCCCGTACCTGCGCAAGGTAGGCGCGCTGGCGGGCGGCATGGTGGTCTGCCTGGGCTACTGCGAGGCGGGCGCGGGCGCCGCGGGCGGCGGCGCCGGGCCGCGCTACAACGCGGCGGTCTGCGTGACCGGGGACGGGGTGCTGGGACGGCACCGCAAGGTGCACCAGCCGCCGGGTGAGACCGGGGTGTACGCGGCGGGCGAGTCCTTCGCCGCCTTCGACACCCCGGCCGGACGGGTCGGCATGCTGATCGACTACGACAAGACCTTCCCCGAGGCCGCGCGGTCGCTCGCGCTGGACGGGGCTGAGATCGTCGCCTGCCTGTCCGCCTGGCCCACCTCGATCACCAACCGGGCCCCGCGGATGACCCAGGACCGCCAGGCCCGGCTGTTCGACCTGTACGACCAGGCCCGGGCGGCGGAGAACCAGGTGGTGCTGGCCTCCGCCAACCAGACCGGGGCCCTAGGCGGCATGCGCTTCCTGGGCCAGGCCAAGATCGTCGGCCCGGGCGGCGACATCCTGGCCCGCACCTGGTCCAAGGCCGGCCTCGCGGTCGCCGACATCGACGTCGCGGGGGAGATCGCCCGCGCCCGCCGCGTCCAGCACCACCTGTCCGAGCGGAAGCCGGGAGCGTACCGGTCCGAGCGGAAGCCGGGGGCCCACCTGTCCGAGGGGAAGCCGGGAGCGTACCGGTGAGGACGGCCCGGTGCGGCTGCTAGTGAGGGACGGCCCGGTGCTGCTGCTCGTGAGGACGGCCTGGTGAAGATAGCGCTGCTGACCTACTCGACCAGGCCGCGCGGCGGGGTAGTGCACACGCTCGCGCTGGCCGAGGCGCTCGCCGCCCGCGGCGCCGACGTGACCGTGTGGACGCTGGGCCGCGACGGCGACGAGGGGTTCTTCCGCCCGGTGGACCCGTCGGTGCGGCTGGCGGTGGTGCCGTTCCCGGACGCCGGGCCAGCCGAAACGGTCGGCGCGCGCATCCTGCGCTCGATCGAGGCGCTGCGCGCCGCGTTCCCGGCCTCCGGCTACGACATCGTGCACGCGCAGGACTGCATCAGCGCCAACGCGGTGGACCGGTGCCTGCGCACGGTGCACCACATCGACCACTTCAGCACACCGGAACTCGCGGCCTGTCATGAGCGGGCCATCACCCGTCCGTTCGGGATCGTCTGTGTCTCCCGCGCCGTCGCGGACGAGGTCGCCGCGGGCTGGGGCCTGCCCGCCGCCGTCATTCCCAACGGCGTCGACAGCGCCCGGTTCGCCCGCGCGGCCGCGGCGGACGAGCCCGCGCGGGCGGCGCGGCGCCGGTGGCGGTCGCGCTTCGGGCGCTACGTGCTCGCGGTCGGCGGGATCGAGCCCCGGAAGGGGTCACTCGACCTGCTCGAAGCCTACGCACGGCTGCGCGAAACCGACCCCGGCGTCCGGCTGGTGGTGGCCGGCGGCGAGACGCTGTTCGACTACCGGGACTACCGGGACGTCTGGGAAGCACGCTGCGCGGAGCTGTTCGCCGGGGCACCGGAGTTCGCGCCCGCGGTGCTCGGGCCGGTGCCCGACGATGACCTGCCGTCGCTGGTAGCGGCGGCGGGAGCGTTCTGCTTTCCCTCGGTACGGGAAGGCTTCGGGCTGGCCGCCCTGGAGGCGCTCGCCGCCGGGGTGCCGCTGGTGACCCGGTCGCTGCCGGTGCTGCGGGAGGTGTTCGGCGGAACCGCCCGGTTCGCCCGCGACCCGGCCGGCTTCGCCGCCGCGCTGGGCGAGGCGCTCGGCGCCCCCGGGGAGCGCCGGGCGGCGGGCCAGGCGCTGGCCGCCCGGTACACCTGGGAGGCGGCGGCGGACGCGCACCTCGCGCTGTACGCGGGCTACGCGGCAAGCGGGCGCTGACCGGGCAAGACATCCGGAGGCCAAGCGGGTCGAGCGGCTCGCCGTCGCGGAGCCCGCGCGATGTCTGCGGCCCTGACACTCAACCGCCCGCGCCCGGGCTGACGTCACCCCACCTCCCATCAATTCGGACGGCTTTCTGCGACCTCCCATCAATTCGGACGGCTCCCTGTCCCTTTTGTCGGATTTACGCCGTCCGAATTGATGGGAGGTCGCGGGAGGGTTCCGCTGGGGGGACGGGCCGGGTCAGCCGGTGATGCCCGGGACCACCAGGCCCGACTCGTAGGCGAGGACGACGAGCTGGGCCCGGTCGCGAACCCCGAGCTTGGTCATGATGTGGCTGACGTGGGTTTTCGTGGTCAGCGGGCTGAGGAAGAGCCGGGTCGCGATCTCGTCGTTGGACAGGCCCTCGGCGACCAGGGCCAGCACCTCGCGCTCGCGCTCGGTGAGCCGGGCCAGGCGGTTCACCGCCTGTATGCTCGCCGCCTGGCCGTTCGCCGGCTGTCCGTTCACGGCCGGGCGGTTCACGGCCGGGCGGTTCGGGGCCGGGCCGTTCGCGCCGGGCCGGGCGGTGAGCGGAGGACCGCCGGGGGCGCGGCCGGCGAGCGAGGCGATCAGGCGGCGGGTCACGCTGGGCGACAGCAGCGCCTCGCCGCGGTGCACCACGCGGACGGCCCGGATGAGTTCCTCCGGCTCGGCGTCCTTGACCAGGAAGCCGCTCGCGCCGGCCCGCAGGGCCTGGTAGAGGTACTCGTCGGTCTCGAACGTGGTCAGGATGACGACCCTGGTCGCGGCGAGCGCGCCGTCCGCCGCCACCAGGCGGGTGGCCGCAAGGCCGTCGGTGCCGGGCATCCTGATGTCCATCAGGATGACGTCGGGACGCTGGAGGCGGGCCAGCTCGACCGCCTGCTCGCCGTTAACCGCCTCCCCGGTCACCTCGATGTCGCCGGCCGCCTCGAGCAGCACGCGGAAGCCGGCCCGGATCAGCGCCTGGTCGTCGGCCAGCAGTACCCGGATCACCGGGCCGCCCGCCCGGCCGCGGCCGGGGG
>DASWUW010001038.1:0-1511 GCA_036406335.1 Trebonia sp. | reverse complement strand
GGAGATGATCCCGAGCCGGACCAGCGGGTAGCCGACGACCAGGACCAGCACGAGGACGGCGGGCCCCAGCAGGACATAGGGCTGGAGTTGACGGCGGCGGCGCGGGCCGGGCCCGGCCGCCCCCCGGTCGGAGGGGGCGGCGGGACCGGTCGGCAGCGCACCCTGACGCCGGGGTGCGTCGGTGGGCAGCGCGTTCACGGATGGCTCCCTCCTGATTCGCAGAACTCAGCCGTCATTGCGCCGGGGCGTTCAGCGCCTGGCTCAGGTGCGCGTCCAGGGACTTGGCCGCGTCGGCGGTGGACTTGCGGCCGGTGGCGATGTCGGCGAAGAAGTCGTTGATGGACTTGTCCGACTCCACGGTCGCCCAGCCGGCCACGGCCGGGGTCGCCACCGAGGTCTTGGCCGCGGTGAAGAAGGCCTTCGAGACCTCCGGCAGGGTGCTGATGGTCTGGTCGATCACCTCCGAGGACGCGGGGATCCAGTGGTCGATGCCGACGATCGCCGAGGCCTGCACGGCCGGGTCGGCGGCGGTCTTCAGATAGGCCAGCGCCAGCGCCTGGTTCTTGCTCTTGGCCGCGATCGCCAGGTCGGAGCCGCCGAGGAAGACCGGCTGGGTCTTGCCGTCGGTCGCGCTGGGGAACGGGAAGGTCCCGATCTGGTCCTGCAGCGAGGGATCCACCTTCAGGATCTTGTTCACGTTCGAGTTCAGGATGGTCGCGGTCTTGCCCTGCGCAAACAGCGTGTTGAAGTCCGGCGCCGTGGTGTCGACGTCCTGGGAGGCCGCCGAGGAGTACTTGCCGACGAAGCTCTTCCAGGCCGCGAGTCCCTGCTGGGCCTGCGGCGACTCCAGCGCGCCGGACCACTTGCCGTTGGCCTCCGTGGCCAGCTGACCGCCGGCGTCCCACACGAACTGCAGCGCCCCGTACCAGTAGCGGCCCGGGAAGTAGAACGCTGAGAAGTCGGGCGCGGTGTTCTTCGCCTTGATGGCGTCCAGGTCCGCGGTCAGCTGCGAGAACGTGGCCGGCACCGAGGTGATCCCGGCGGCGGCCCAGATCTTCTTGTTGTAGATGACCGCGCGGTTGCCGGCGAACAGCGGCGCCGCGTAGCTCTTGCCGTCGACGGTGGCCGGCCCCTCAAGGCCGGGCAGCCAGTGCTGGCCGTTCTGCAGCTGCGGCAGCGTCGGGGTGATGTCGGTCAGGCCGGAGCTGGCGGCGAACAGCGGGACGTCGGTGTTGCCGATCTCGATGACGTCCGGCGGGTTGTCCTGGGCCAGCGCGGTGGCGATCTTGGTGTTGATGCCGTCCCACTGCTGGATCCCGACCTTCACCTGGGCGCCGGTCGCCGCGGTGAACTTGTCGTCGATGGCCTTCTGGGCCTCGGTGGACAAGTCGCCGTCCATGTACCAGACGGTCAGGGTCTTGCCGGCGCCGGAGCCGGAGCCGGCCACCGCGGCCGGCTGCGCACCGGCGGCGGCCGTCCCGGATCCGCCGGAGGCGGAGCTGGAACAGGCC